>NZ_QSIG01000140.1:0-577 GCF_003468525.1 Prevotella sp. AM34-19LB
GATGGAATCGTTGATCTGTGTGCAAGCATAATACTTGCTGTCTGAGGTCTTGTCACCCGGCTTTGCCAAATGCTTTGCTAAACTAAAACTTACTGACATACTACTAAAAATTTAAAAGATGAATAACTCTTGTTGTGTATCGGACTCTTCCCGATTACATATGCAAAGATACGACATCCGGCAGGGGCGATTTGCACACTTTGGTCCAAGATGGTTCACTTTCGTCCTTTTTGGTTCACTTTGGTTCAAGATGGTACTCTTTCGCCTGCGTCATATATGATACTTGCCTGCGTCATATATGATGATTGCTTACGTCATATATGATACTCGCCAGCGTCATATATGATACTTGCCAGCGTCATATATGATGCACTCTCATGCCGTATATGGCGTAGGCTGATGCCATATTGGGTGTAGGCTGATGCCCAATATGCCTCCTGCAAGCACCCTATATGCCGATGTCTGAACCCATCTTTCCTGGTGTTGCTACACTCTCGGGGAGTGGGTGATTTTTATGCTACCATCTCGGCGAGAAACAGCTACCATCTCGGCGAATGGGGGTGGCTGAAGCTACACT
>NZ_QSIG01000141.1:0-575 GCF_003468525.1 Prevotella sp. AM34-19LB
CCTAAAATCCGCAACTATCATCCAATACACGATTAAGGGTAGATTTATGAGTCGTTAGTAGCAGCTTTCAGTAAAAAGCAACAGCACAACATCAATATGTAGCCACCATCCCCTTACCCCACGATGCGACTTGAGGTAATACGCATATTCTAACCGGAAAGAAAGGATTCTTATCCGAATTCTGTTTTGAAGGGTTTTGCATAAGCGCGGTTCTCTGTGTAGATATTCAGCACGTATTGCCTTGCAGTCATGATCCACTTGGCAGGTACGGAGATGAATCTGAAGACAAAAGCCTTTATGCGACTCGTTTTCTTGAGCCCAAAAGCCTTGGTGTCAAGCCTGCTCATGATGGTCTTGTAGAAATTGTGTATCAATGCAGTAAGCAGAAGAAAGACAGTATTCTCCGCCATGAATGACTTGGGGAGCCTGCTCCAACCGAATCCGTTGTTCATGTCGTCAAAGATACGTTCCTTGCCGCCACGCAGATTGTAGAATTCAACAATGTCCCTTGTCGATGACTTGTAATCGTTGGTCAGAATACAACGGTAAGTGTATTCGCCTTCCCACAGGTCAAG
>NZ_QSIG01000142.1:0-546 GCF_003468525.1 Prevotella sp. AM34-19LB
GTTCCTTGCCGCCACGCAGATTGTAGAATTCAACAATGTCCCTTGTCGATGACTTGTAATCGTTGGTCAGAATACAACGGTAAGTGTATTCGCCTTCCCACAGGTCAAGGTCGCCACTGTTGCGTCTTTGTCTCTGGATGACAAGACGATAGCACTTGCCTTCCCATTTCTCAACGAGAATGGAATTGAGTTCGAACTGGATGCCGTTAATCTCCTCCGTCTTCCATCCTCTCAGAGCAAAGATGTCATTGTAGAGCGAACTGCATCGGTTGGCACGGATGTAGAAATGTTTGCAATGCTTCTCTATCTCACTGACGATTTCCTTCGAGCAGGAACCGCAGTCTGCCCTGAAGCGATTTACACGGATGTTCTGGGATTCCAGAAGAGCGAAGAATCTCTTATGGGTGTCTGCCTGATGAAAACGCACATTCGTGTTACCATCGCTGTTCTCGATATAGACTATCTTGTCACCGATAACATATACGCCAGGCCTGTAGCCGAGGAACTTTTTGTAGGTCGGTTTTGCATCATACTTCTCCGTTTCAA
>NZ_QSIG01000143.1:0-546 GCF_003468525.1 Prevotella sp. AM34-19LB
GTTCCTTGCCGCCACGCAGATTGTAGAATTCAACAATGTCCCTTGTCGATGACTTGTAATCGTTGGTCAGAATACAACGGTAAGTGTATTCGCCTTCCCACAGGTCAAGCTCGCCACTGTTGCGTCTTTGTCTCTGGATGACAAGACGATAGCACTTGCCTTCCCATTTCTCAACGAGAATGGAATTAAGTTCGAACTGGATACCGTTAATCTCTTCCGTCTTCCATCCTCTCAGAGCAAAGATGTCATTGTAGAGCGAACTGCATCGGTTGGCACGGATGTAGAAATGTTTGCAATGCTTCTCTATCTCACTGACGACTTCCTTCGAGCATGAACCGCAGTCTGCCCTGAAGCGATTTACACGGATGTTCTGGGATTCCAGAAGAGCGAAGAATCTCTTATGGGTGTCTGCCTGATGAAAACGCACATTCGTGTTGCCATCGCTGTTCTCGATATAGACTATCTTGTCACCGATAACATATACGCCAGGCCTGTAGCCGAGGAACTTTTTGTAGGTCGGTTTTGCATCATACTTCTCCGTTTCAA
>NZ_QSIG01000144.1:0-530 GCF_003468525.1 Prevotella sp. AM34-19LB
AAACTCACACCTTTTGGAGGAATTTTTTCAATCATGGAGAAATTTGACTCCATGCTTTCACCCGTTATCGACTCAACACTGGGTCAGAGATGCAGCAGTATCATCGGATATCAGTTCAGCGAGATAGTCCGTTCGCTGATGAGCGTTTATTTCTGTGGCGGCTCATGCGTGGAAGATGTAACGTCACAACTGATGCGCCATCTCTCGTATCATCCTACCCTTCGTACATGCAGCTCTGATACCATCCTCAGAGCCATCAAGGAACTGACACAGGAAAACATCTCCTATACTTCCGACCAAGGCAAGACCTATGATTTCAATACTGCAGACAAACTCAACACATTGCTTATAAACGCTTTGGTTTCTACAGGCGAGTTGAAGGAAATTGAGGAATACGATGTTGACTTTGACCATCAGTTCCTTGAAACGGAGAAGTATGATGCAAAACCGACCTACAAAAAGTTCCTCGGCTACAGGCCTGGCGTATATGTTATCGGTGACAAGATAGTCTATATCGAGAACAGCGATGG
>NZ_QSIG01000145.1:0-523 GCF_003468525.1 Prevotella sp. AM34-19LB
GTAAGCGGCTCCGCGTTTATACCTTGCATAATCAAAAAAAAGCAGTAACAGCTGATTAAACAAATGCTGCTACTGCTTTTTCCATCGGTCGGGAAGTAAGTCTCTATATTTCTCCAGTGTGGTATTCGGTTGCCATTCAATGGTCTTTTCTATGACATCGCTAATGTATTCAAACAGATTGATGCCATTCAACTTGCATGAAATAGCTATAGAATATAGGATAGCTCCCCGTCTTGCTCCTTCGTGCGAGCCAAAGAACATAGAGTTTCTTCTTGATAGTGATATGTACCTCTGGATTCTCTCAATGTAGTTGTTATCGAGAGCCGTATCACCTCTTTTGAAGATGTCACAAATGGCATTATATTCATTAAGGGCATAACCGACCGCCTGCGCCAAGGTAGACTTGGGCAGCAAATCCTTCCTGGAAGATATTTCCTCCAGTTTCTCCAATAAATCCTGTAAAATGTCCGGTGCATATGACTGCCGATAGGCTAGATGGTCTTCAACGGTCCATCCATTTACC
>NZ_QSIG01000146.1:0-507 GCF_003468525.1 Prevotella sp. AM34-19LB
TTTTAGTAGTATGTCAGTAAGTTTTAGTTTAGCAAAGCATTTGGCAAAGCCGGGTGACAAGACCTCAGACAGCAAGTATTATGCTTGCACACAGATCAACGATTCCATCTCGCTCAAGATGTTTGCGGGATTGATCGAGAAGCAGACCACCGTATCCCGTGCAGACTGCACCGCAGTATTGGTGAGCGCCGTAGATAATCTTGTAACAGAGCTTCAGCGTGGCAACCAGGTGGAGTTTGGCGAGCTGGGCAAGTTCCGACTCCAGCTTACCAGTACAGGAGTAGATAATCCTGCCGACTTCCGCAGCGACGTCAACATCACCGGAGCAAACATCCAGTATATTCCTGGAGAGGGAGTGAAGAACAAGTTCACTGACCTGGATTACAAGCAGGTGGCATCCAGAGCTCTGCAGATTGCAGCCATGAAGGCAGAGAAGGCGGGCGCCAAGACGCTCAACATCGAGGAGGCAAAGAAGTACAAGAAGGACGAGGCGGCTGGCGACGGCAC
>NZ_QSIG01000147.1:0-505 GCF_003468525.1 Prevotella sp. AM34-19LB
GCGAAAATCACGATATACCTTTTTATTTAACATATTCTTTTTCTAATAACTCTCTTTCTCTTTGCTGATAATCAATAAGTTATAGCTAGCTTGTATTTTTCTTGTATCTAATTTTTCATTTTCGTCCCTTTTGTTCGACCTCATCTTTTATTTGCAAGTAGCGGCGTTGCTCGATGTCCCCCTTGCTTTTTCTTGTGCAAAGTTATGGCAGACCTGTCAGATGCCAAGTACCAGGAGAGGACTCCTTATTTGGCTAAAACTTTTCTGAAGCCTTCCGCAAATATTGCATATTTGGGTATTCCTGAAAAGTTTCTACCAAATTCCTTGGCGTTCTGACTTCACTGGGCTGCCATCCTTTCTGCACGTAAAAAGGCTACAGGGGACGACGGACACGCCGGGGTATGATAAAAAAATATCGGATCGAACGGAACGAAAAGCTGTAAAGGCTAGAGGATTCCAGAAATCCGAAGTATAAATTCATTTATGTTGAACCAATAAAATAGAA
>NZ_QSIG01000015.1:0-69708 GCF_003468525.1 Prevotella sp. AM34-19LB
AATTCATCAATAATACAAAATAATTCTGTAACTTTGTCCTTGGTAATCTCCATAATGATATCTTTTTATGTTTGTAACTAATTGGATTTCACCTACAAAGATACAAAAAATATCGGAGATTACCAACTTTTTTAGGCACTATTTCTTATCCCGAACTGAGGTAATAATGAATAACAGCAGAATAATATGGATATAAAGAAACAACCGAAACCGTGGTATATCCGCTACCGCTATCCTATCCTGTCGGGTGCAGCAGGCATTGCCATCCTGGTCTATGCCCTTTTCCTGATCGTTACTTCGGGCACCCGAAGGGTGGATATGGATAGCGTGGTGATAGCCGAAGTAAAGAAGGCTCCTTTCTGGGAGTATGTAGATGTAGAAGGACTGGTACATCCCTACAAGACCATCCAGGTGAATGCGATGGAGAATGGATTCGTGGAGCGGGTGGTGGCAGAAGAAGGTGCCATGCTGCAGCAGGGCGATACCATCCTGGTGCTTCAGAATCCGGAACTCTATCATTCTATCGATGATGAGCAGGATGCATGGAGCAGTAAGCTTCGCAACTGTCAGGAACAGGAGATTGAGATGACGCAGAAGACCATCAACCTGCGCCAGCAAGCCTTGGATGCCCAGCATCAGATGGCGAGCTTGAAGAAATCACTCAAGCAGAGCCGGGAGGAATATCGCATGGGCATCAAGAGCAAGGCGGAACTGGAGGTGGCTGAGGAAGATTACGAATATCAGCGGAAGAAGGTGCTCTTGCAGATGCAAAACCTGAAGCATGATTCCGTATCTACCCGATTGAAGCGCGAGATGATTGCTGCCAATAGGATGGAAGCTAACAAGAAATTGTCGAGAATGAAGGGTCGCACCCAGCAGTTGGTGGTTCGGGCTCCCGTAAGCGGACAACTGAGTTATGTGGGGGTAACCCAAGGTCAGCAGGTTTCGTCCGGGGCGAGCATCGGACAAATCAAGGTGATGAGCCAGTTTAAATTGCAGATTTCGCTGGCTGAGTATTACATCGACCGCGTTATCGCCGGACTTCCTGCCCATATTGAGTATGACGGTCATCAGTTTCCACTGTGTGTATCGCGGGTGATTCCTGAAGTGAAAGACCATCAGTTTGTCTGCGAATTAACTTTCAGCGGCAAGACTCCCGCCAATATCCGTTTGGGCAAGAGTTATCGGGTGCTGTTGGAATTGGGCAAGCCGGAACAAGCCTTGGTGATTCCGAATGGTGATTTCTTCCAAACGACCAACGGATATTGGATATTCCGGGTATCTGACGATGGCAAGAAGGCGCAGCGGGTGAATATCAATGTTGGCAGACAGAATCCGCAGCAATTCGAAATTACTTCCGGCTTGAAGCCGGGCGACAAGGTTATCGTAAACGGATATACCCAAATCGCCAGTGAAAAAGAGATAGATTTGAGATAGACTTTTATCTTGGATTATCAAAAATCATCATCCATCATAGATAATAAAATTCAATATTTCACGTAAATAAATTATATAAAGACTAAAAAATATGAACATGTTATTACACAACCTGAAGGTTGCCCTGCGCAACATTCTCAAGTACAAGGTGCAGACTCTGGGCAGCATCCTGTCGCTTGCCATCGGTATGGTGACGCTTGCCACGGTGCATTCGTTTCTGCAGAATTTCCGCATGGCTTCCATTAACCATGAACCTTATTATGACAGGGTTTATAGCCTTCGATTCGATTCCATCCAAAAACGTCAATCGGAAAAATCAATTCATATCAATGGTGATATCGTAAGGGCGGTGAAGGCGAATGGAGGACCTCGTTGCATAGAGCAGGGACCTTATGCACCTAATGGTATGCTAACAGGCGGCTGGGCTGAGTTTACCCTAAGCGGTAAGACAAGGAGAAAGATGCCGTTGGATGCAGTTCCCCTTGATCGTCATTATCCCAACTTTGTAGGTATCCGTTCTGCCATTACGGGCGAAAAGATTAAGGTGCTGGGGCCTCATGATGCCATTATCAACGAAAAGCAGGCAAAGCAAATCTTTGGTGACAAGAATCCTGTGGGTGCAAGTATTCGTTTGAGTAAAGACTATGGAAATTATCAGTTGAGATTGGTGGATGTCTATCAAGACTTATCATTGACTGAGCTAGACATGAGGAGTTCTACTCTCTTTTACTCGCCATGGGAGTTGGAAGATATGGATTTAAATCAATTTTATGCTGTGGCTTTCTATGTGGTGTTGAAAGAGGGATGCACGCCACAACAGTTGAAAGCAGAGGTAAACAGCAGATTGAAACCATTGGGGTTGAAGGTAAGAACAGAAAAGCTGAAAGATCGATTGAACGAAGAGTATTCAACCGTTGCTATTGCCCGTTCCATCACTTATCTGATTGGTTCGTTGATTCTGCTGGCTGCCATCATCGGTTTCCTGAGAATGCAGACGCAACTGTTCTGGATGCGCAGACGTGAAATCTCGCTCCGTATTACCAATGGTGCCACACGCCTCCAACTCTTCTCCATGTTTGCTACCGAGGTGGTGGTGATTGTGCTGGTGGCTTATTTGGTGGCAGTATTGATGGGGTCCTGGATTTGTGATTATCTGGCAAGGCCTCAGTTTGCAGAAATCACCTCTGACTTAGGAACCATCAGTCATCTGTATCTCTATAGTCTGGTGATTGGGCTGGTGGTTATGATGCTATGTCTCGCCATCATCTGGATTGTGCTGAGTCGCATTTGTAAGCGTACGCAAGCACTCGAATCAGGAATGAGAAGAAGCCATAACCATTGGTTCCGCAATACGATGCTGGGGGTGCAGGTGATGATCAGTATGTTCTTCCTGGGTGTTACTTTCTGCCTCCTGTGCTGGGTGGGCAAGATGGCTGATTTCAATCATATACCTGATGATGAGCGTGCATACAAGCAGAGTCTGTTTCTGCAGACAAATGCGGCAGAAAATGGTCAGCGCCTTAGAGACAAGCTCATCCATTTACCGCAGGTAGAACGATGGATTCCTTATAGCTGGGGATTTTGGAAAGTTAACGAGCTGGCAGAGAACGAGGAGTTCTGTAAGGCGGTTTGGCAAGGTGATACTTATGTTAGCTATAGTTATGTGTCGCATTATAAAATTCAGACAGCATCAGATACCTCCTATCTCGATTTCTTCAAGATCAAGGTGAATTGGAAGCCGAAGGCAAACCGGAAGAAATGTATCCTGGTAAATGAGGAGTTGTATAAGTATATGCGCCAATATCATGTTGCTCCTAATGATATATTGACCGTAGATGAGATGGATTCGTATCAGATAGCCAGAACGTTCCAGTCGATACCTTATCAGGGGAGTTTTAAAAGTGATATATACTCATTCATAGTCATTGACCCCAAAGAGGCTTATGGTGCCACGCATTATATTCTTGTGGCAAAGCCGGGTGAATATAAGGAGATGCAGGTTGCCGTAGATAGAATGATACAGAAATTGGAGCCTGCTGTGGTAAAACCGATGGCATCCAATCTGCGTGACTATATGGTGATAGAAATGTTAGTGTTGGAAATACTGCAAAATATTGCGTGGATCCTGGCTATCGTGAGTCTGGCTATCTGCCTGATAAGCATCTTCAGTACGGTGATGCTGGATACGCAGACCCGCAAGAAGGAAGTGGCTATCCGCAAGGTGAATGGGGCCCTGACAAAGGATATTACCAAACTCTTCGGAAGAACCTATCTGGTGATTTCGCTCATCGCCATGGTATTTGCGGTGGTAGCCATGTTGCTGTTCCATATCGTTCTGAGTCAGACCTTCGAAATGGTAGAAATCAATCCTGCCTTCCCTATCATCCTGAGTATAGTGATAGTGATAGGCTTCATTGCTGCTATCATCGCCTGTCAGGTACGTAAAATCATGAAGGTGGATCCTTCGGAGATTCTGGCTAAGGAATAAAATGTGTAATTTGAAAGTATAAAAGTATAATACGAATTTAAAGAAACGATAAAGATTATGATTCAATTAAATAATATCAAGAAAGTATTTCAGACAGAGGAAGTGGAGACCTGGGCTTTGCGTAATATCAGTTTGGAGGTGAAGGAAGGCGAGTTTGTTGCCATCATGGGACCTTCGGGATGTGGCAAATCCACATTACTTAATATAATAGGTTTGCTGAATAATCCTACAAGCGGCAGCTATCTGCTCGACGGTAAGGATGTGAGCACGCTGAAGGAGAGTGAGCGCACCTTGATAAGAAGAGGAATGATAGGTTTTGTGTTCCAGAGTTTCAACCTGATTGATGAGTTGAATGTGGTGGAGAATATCGAGTTGCCGCTTCTGTATATGGGAGTATCGGGCAAGGAGCGCCGTAAGCGTGCAGAGGATGTGATGGAGCGAGTGGCGATATCCCATCGTGCCAAGCATTTCCCATCGCAGCTTTCGGGCGGTCAGCAGCAGCGCACCGCAATCGCCCGTGCCATCCTGCCGCATCCTAAGCTGATTCTTGCCGATGAGCCTACGGGAAACCTGGATTCCAAGAATGGCAAGGAGGTGATGGAACTACTTTCTGAGTTGCACAAGGAAGGTACCACCATCGTAATGGTAACTCACTCGCTGCATGATGCCAATTATGCTGATAGAATCATCAATATGTTTGATGGTGAGATTGTGAATCAGGTGGAGATGTAGGAATAAAAAATCAAAATCGCCCTGAAGGAACAAAAGCATATTGTTTTTAAAGCTTTTGCCCTTTCAGGGCGTATGGGTATATACATTTATTTCCCTATTGTTTCATCAATAAATCGGATGATTTCATCCTGCTGGTCGGGATGATACCAGTGGATTTCGGCATCTCGCTTAAACCAGGTGAGCTGCTTGCGCATGTATTCACGGCTATGCGACTGTATCTGGCGGATGGCTTCATCCTTGTCTATCTCGCCATCGAAATAGGCAAACATTTCCTTGTAGCCCACGGTTCTCAAGGCGGTGAGACCTTTGTGTGGATATACGCTGCGGGCTTCTGTCTCCAGACCTTCCTCCATCATCATCAGTACACGCTGGTTGATGCGATTGTAGAGTTCGGAACGGTCGCGGTTCAAGCCTATCTTGATGATGCGGAAAGGTCGCTGCTTCTTTTCGGCTACTCGGAAAGACGTGTAGGTCTTGCCAGTCTGGTGACAGATTTCCAAGGCATGCACCACGCGGCGGGGATTCTTCTTATCTACTATCGCCCAATGCTCCGGGTCCATCTTGTGGAGTTCTTCTACCAGCGCCTCCAAGCCTTCGTCTTCCAGGCGCTGTTTCATCCAGGTACGGATGTCATCCCGCACGGTAGGAATATCGTCGATACCCTTGCATACGGCATCGATATACATCATGCTGCCGCCTGTAAGAAGCGCCACATCGTGGTTCTTGAAGACATCTTCTTCCAAGAGATTCATCACGTCGGCCTCGTATTGGGCAGCGCTGTAATAATCTTCGATGTGGTGGTTTCCTACGAAATAATGCTTCACCCGCTGTTGCTGTTCGGCAGTAGGCGCTGCTGTACCGATAGGGAGTTCTGCGAAGATCTGGCGGGAGTCGGCATTGATAATAGGTATAGAGAGATGCTCTGCCAGAGAAAGACAGAGCTCGGTCTTACCTACACCGGTAGGACCGAGCACTACAATTAAAGTTTTCATTATCGGATGATGCCTCGCTGAGAACTCTCTACGAAGTCGATGATGTACTGGATTTCCTTAGTCACCTCAAGGTTCTTCTTGATTTCCTCGATACCTTCCTTCAGGATGCCCTTGCTGTAGAGCAGGCGATAAGCCTCGTGGATGTTCTGGATGGTTTCGTTGCTGAAACCACGGCGACGCAAACCGATGAGGTTGATGCTGCAATAGCGGGTTGGCTCCTTGCCGGCAATGATATAAGGAGGAATATCCTGAGAGAAACGGCAACCGCCCTGAATCATCACGTAGCCTGCGATGTGGCAGAACTGATGAACGAGAACGTTGGCGCTGACGATGGCGTTGTCATCTACAACCACCTCGCCGGCAAACTTGGTTGAGTTGCCGATAATCAGGCCGTTGCCCAGCTCACAGTCGTGAGCCACGTGAACAGTCTCCATCAGGAGGTTGTTGCTGCCTACTACGGTTTTGCCCTTAGAGGCTGTACCACGAGAGATAGTAACGTTCTCACGGATGCTGTTGTTGTCGCCCACCTCGCAGGTTGTCTGCTCGCCCTTGAACTTCAGGTCCTGAGGCTTGGTAGAGATGCTGGCGCCTGGGAAGAATTCATTATTATTGCCGATACTAGCGCCCACGTGGATGGTAACGCTGTTCTGCAATACGTTGTTATCGCCCAAAACGGTGTCCTTGTCGATATAGCAGAAAGGACCGATAATGTTGTTGTCACCGAGTTTTGCCTCTGGATGAACAAACGCTAATGGACTAATCTGATTCATATTTCTATCTTATTATTACTTGTTCTTAACAATCTGTGCAGTGAAAGTAGCCTCTGCCACCACCTGGTCGCCTACGAACATGTAGCCCTTCATAGAACTGATGCCATGGCGCACCGGTGCGAGCAACTCCACACGGAAGAGGAGGGTATCGCCTGGAACCACCTTCTTGCGGAACTTCACATCGTCAAGCTTCATGAAGTAAGTGCTCCAGCGCTCAGGCTCTTCCAGCTGGTTCAATACGAGCAGACCGCCACACTGTGCCATCGCCTCTACCTGGAGAACGCCTGGCATTACCGGTTCCTCTGGGAAGTGACCGGTGAAGAATGGCTCGTTGCTGGTTACGTTCTTGACGCCCACGATGCTGGTTGGACCCATAGCGATAACCTTATCTACCAACTGCATAGGGTAGCGATGAGGCAGGAGCTGACGGATGCGGATATTATCCATGATTGGCTCCTCGTTTGGATCGTAGATAGGAGCCTGGATTTCGTGCTTGCGAATCTCCTTGCGCATGAGACGGGCGAACTTATTGTTTACGGTATGACCAGGACGGGTAGCGATGATGCGACCTTGATAGGTTTGCCGATGAGTGCCATATCGCCGATGATGTCGAGCAGCTTATGGCGTGTACATTCATTCTCCCACAGCAAAGGGCGGTGCTGGATGTAACCCAACTTGCTGGCATCCATGTGAGGCACCTTGAGATGGTCGGCGAGCTGATCGAGCTGAGCCTGCTCTACCTGGCGCTCGTAGATAACGATGGCATTGTCCAAGTCGCCACCCTTGATGAGGTTAGCCTGGAGCAATGGCATGATATCGCGAACGAAAACGAAGGTACGTGCAGAAGCAATCTCGTCAACATAGGTCTCCATCTTGTCGAGGGTAGCAAACTGGCTGTTGATGAACTTACTCTCGAAAGAACACATCGCCGTGATGCTGAACTCTTCATCTGGAAGAATGGTGATGACAGAACCGTTGTCGTCCTTCACCTCAATCTTATGACGGATGATATAATAGTCCTTCTCAGCGTTCTGCTCCTGGATGCCTACGCTCTGAATCTTCTCTACATACATGGATGCAGAGCCGTCGAGGATAGGGAACTCTGGACCGTTAACCTGAATCAGGCAGTTGTCGATGCCGAGAGCATAGAGAGCTGACATACCGTGCTCGATGGTAGAGACGCGAACATCGCCCTTGCCGAGTACGGTGCCACGCTGGGTTTCAACGACGTTCTCAGCCACAGCCTGGATGATTGGCTCGCCTTCGAGGTCGATGCGCTGTATCTTATAACCGGTGTTCTCTGGTGCAGGATTGAAAGTCACGGTGAGGCTCAAGCCTGTGTGCAATCCCTTGCCGCAAAGAGAGAAGCTACCTTTCAGTGTCTTCTGTTTTGACATAATTATATAGTTTTATTTGTTTTTCTTCAGTTCTTCAATCTGCTTCTTCAGGTCGTTGAGTTCCTTGTACATATCAGGCAGGCGACGGAAGATTGCCTGTGACTTGAAGTAAGCACGCTGCTCCATAGGAGGAGTACCGATGAGCTGCTGACCGCTCTTGAGGCTGCCTGGCACACCGCTCTGTGCTCCGAGGAACACCTTGTCGCCGATGGTGATGTGACCGGCGAGACCCACCTGACCGCCAAACATACACCATTCGCCTACCTTGGTACTGCCGGCTACACCCACCTGCGAAGACATCACGGTGTTGGCACCGATGTCGGTGTTGTGGGCAATCTGAACCAGGTTGTCGAGCTTCACGCCCTTGCGAACGTAGGTAGAACCCATGGTAGAACGGTCAACGCAAGTGTTGGCACCAATCTCCACATCATCCTCGATAGTAACGATACCAATCTGAGGAATCTTGTCGTATCCATCAGGACCCGGAGCGAAGCCGAAGCCATCAGCACCGATGACACAACCTGCATGAAGAGTCACGTTATCGCCGAGTTTACAGCCGTGATAAACGGTTACGTTAGGGTAGATGAGGGCATTCTTGCCCACTTTCACACCCTCGCCGATGTAGGCGTGAGGATAAATCTGGCTACCTTCGCCTACCTCTGCGCCATCGCTGATATAGGCGAAAGCACCAATATAGACGTTTTCTGCCACCTTAGCCTTTGGAGAAACAAAGGCCAATGGGTCGATGCCAGTCTTCTTTGGTTTCATAGACTCGTACATCTGAAGCAACTTAGCCACACATTCGTAGGCGTTTTTCACACGGATGAGGGTAGCGCTGACTGGGTGTTCCAGTTCCACGGTCTCATCGATGAGCACGATGCTAGACTTCGTGTCGTACACGAAGTGAGTGTATTTAGGGTTTGAAAGGAACGAGATTGCGCCTTCCTTACCTTCTTCAATTTTGGCGAAGGTGTTGACTTTTGCGTTCTCATCACCTTCCACACGGCCCTGAACGAACTGGGCTATTTGCGATGCGGTAAATTCCATATTTATCAATCTTCTAGTTTGTTTTACTTAGAGTCTCCTGGTAAGATTCTCTTTAAGAAACACATTCTGTTTGCAAAAATAACAAAAAAGATTTAAATACTTGTCATTCTTTCGTAATATTTTGCTTTTTTCGCCTATAAATAGGTATTTTTAAGGCGCAAAGCGTCTTTTTCAAGATACTTTGCGCCTAAATGATGCTTTATGAAGGGGGATTACAGCTTGGCAAGCTCTGCTGCCATTTCCTCTTGCAATTCCTTTGCCTTCTGACCTGCTACCTCTGCGAAGTCATCGCCATTGCTAGCGTAGATGATGCCGCGAGATGAATTAACGAGCAGACCGCAATCCTTGATGATGCCATACTTGCAAACCTCCTGGAGGCTGCCACCCTGGGCACCTACGCCTGGAACAAGGAGGAAGTGGTTAGGAGCCACCTTGCGGATGTCCTCGAACATCTGGCCCTGGGTAGCACCTACTACGTACATCATGTTCTCATCGTTGCCCCATTCCTGGCTCTTCTTCAGAACCTTCTCGAAGAGGCGCTCGCCTTCCTTATCCTCTGTGAGCTGGAAGTCGTGGCTACCCTTGTTGCTGGTCAAAGCCAGGAGGATAACCCACTTGCCATCGTACTCGAGGAATGGCTTTACAGAATCCTCGCCCATGTAAGGAGCTACGGTTACTGAATCGAGGTTGTACTCCTCGAAGAAAGTCTGGGCATACATCTTTGAAGTATTACCGATGTCGCCACGCTTGGCATCAGCGATGATGAAGTGGTTTGGATAGTGGCTCTTGAGATACTTGATGGTATTCTCGAAGGCAATCATACCGTCGATGCCACGGCTCTCGTAGAAAGCCAAGTTTGGCTTGTAAGCCACGCAGTAAGGAGCGGTAGCGTCGATGATAGCCTGGTTGAACTTAAACATCATCTCGGCTTCAGCACCCTGGATTTCTTCACCCTCTGTGATGCACTTAGGCAACTTATTGATATCTGTATCAAGACCTACGCACAAGAAGCTCTTCTTGGCGAAAATCTGCTCTACAAGTTCTTTTCTGTTCATAATATGGTATTTACGATGATTCATCGCTCCGATTATCGGAACGATGAATAAGGGTTTATAATTCTGTTTCTTTCAGCTTCTCTGCATTCTCAGCCACAGTCAGGGCATCAATCATATCCTGGATGTTACCAGCCAGGAAACCATTGAGGTCGTGGGTGGTGTAACCGATACGGTGGTCGGTAACACGACCCTGTGGGAAGTTGTAGGTACGAATCTTCGCACTACGGTCACCGGTAGAGACGAGGCTCTTACGGCGGCTGGCGATATCGTCAACATACTTCTGATGCTCACGGTCGTGGATGAATGTATAGAGGCGGCTCAAGGCACGCTCCTTGTTCTTTGGCTGGTCACGGGTCTCGGTACACTCGATGAGGATTTCCTCTACCTCGCCTGTGTTAGGGTTCTTCCAAGGATAGCGGAGGCGAACTCCAGACTCTACCTTGTTCACGTTCTGACCACCGGCACCTGAGCTTCGGAAGGTATCCCACTTGATATCGCCCTCGTTGATGTTCACCTCGAACTTGTCTGCCTCTGGCAATACAGCCACGGTAGCAGCCGAGGTATGCATACGGCCCTGAGTCTCAGTAGCTGGCACACGCTGAACACGGTGAACACCAGACTCATACTTCAATGTACCGTAAACATCTGTTCCGCTTACGGCGAAGTCGATTTCCTTGTATCCACCCACAGCACCCTCAGAGACAGAAGTCACGCTGACAGACCATCCCTTAGACTCACAATATTTCTTATACATAGAGAAGAGGTCACCGGCGAATAGGGCAGCCTCGTCGCCACCGGCACCGCCACGGATCTCCATCTGTACATTCTTGGCATCCTCTGGATCCTTAGGAACCAGGGCAATCTTGATTTCTTCTTCGAGCTTAGGCTGCAGAGCCTCGTTCTCGTTGAGTTCCTCGCGAGCCATCTCCTTCATTTCAGGGTCGCTTTCGTTGGCGAGGATATCCTTTGCCTCCTTGATGCTGTTCAGACAGTTGATGTATCGCTTGCGTGCGTCCATGATGTCGCCAAGGTCTTTCCACTCCTTGGTGAGCTTCACGTAGCGTGGCTGGTCGGCGATGACATCAGGGTCGGTAATGAGGGTACTTACTTCCTCGTATCGGCTCTCTAAGCCTTCTAGCTTCTGTAATATGTTGTTATTATCCATTAATTTTAAATTCTATTTTTAGTATTCGAATGTTCCGAATTCGCTCTTGATGGTCAGGCTGCGCTTGCCTTCCTCGATGTGACCCACAATCTGGGCATCGATGTTGAAGCTCTTGCTGATGGCGATAACCTTCTCGGCTACCTCTGGACGAACGTAGATCTCCATGCGGTGACCCATGTTGAATACCTGATACATCTCCTTCCAGTCGGTCTCTGAGCAGTCGTGGATTGCCTTGAAGAGTGGAGGTACTGGGAACATGTTGTCCTTCACTACCTTGCAGTTCTCGCCTACGAAGTGCAGAACCTTGGTCTGGGCACCACCTGTGCAGTGAACCATACCGTGAACCTCTGGGCGAAGCTCATCCAGAATCTTCTTGATTACAGGGGCATAGGTACGGGTAGGAGAGAGTACCAACTCACCGGCATTGATAGGTGAACCCTCAACCTCGTCGGTCAACTTATACTTACCACTGTAAACCAACTCGTTAGGAACGGCGTGGTCGTAGCTTTCAGGATAGTTCTCTGCGAGATACTTGGCGAATACATCGTGGCGGGCAGAAGTTAAACCGTTGCTACCCATACCGCCGTTGTACTTCTTCTCGTAAGTAGCCTGACCAGTAGAAGAAAGACCTACGATAACATCACCCGGACGGATGTTGGCATTGTCGATGACGTCACTGCGCTTCATGCGGCAGGTTACGGTAGAGTCAACGATGATGGTACGAACCAGGTCGCCAACATCGGCAGTCTCACCGCCAGTAGGATAGATGCCGATACCCATCTCGCGCATCTCGTGGAGCAGATCGTCGGTACCGTTGATGATAGCCGAGATCACCTCGCCAGGGATGAGCATCTTGTTACGGCCGATGGTAGAGCTAACGAGGATGTTATCTACTGCGCCCACGCAGAGCAGGTCGTCGGTATTCATCACGATAGCATCCTGAGCGATACCCTTCCATACAGAGAGGTCGCCAGTCTCCTTCCAGTACATATATGCCAAGCTAGACTTGGTACCTGCACCGTCGGCATGCATAATGTTGCAGTACTCTGGGTCACCGCCCAAGATATCAGGTATAATCTTGCAGAAAGCCTGTGGGAAGATACCCTTGTCGATGTTCTTGATAGCGTTGTGAACATCTTCCTTTGCTGCGCTTACACCGCGCATCATGTATCTATTGTTACTCATATCTAAATTGATCTCCAATTATGATTCTTATTATTTCCTTATCGTTCTTATAAATGTAGATGTTCAAGTTTTCTATGCTGAATTTGTTCTTGTAAATATCTACGTTTATAAAGTATTTATTTCTCTTCATGCCAGAAATCCCAGCTGGCGAATGCCTGGAGGAGCAGCATCTCCAAACCATTCTTTACTGTGGCTCCGTGCTCTTTTCCCTTCTTCATGAAGAGGGTTTCATCGGGATTGTAGATGAGGTCGTAGAGTAGAGTGTGGGTATCCATCGCCTCGTAAGGCAGTGGAGGGCACTCATCTACATGAGGATACATACCTACAGGAGTACAATTCACGATGACATTGTATTCCTTGATGACCTCAGGGGTGATTTTATCGTACTGGATAGTACCAGGACGTTCGTATCGACTCACGAAGACAGTCTCCAGTCCGAGCGATTTCAAGCCGTAGTTAATCGCTTTTGAAGCACCGCCAGTACCGAGAATCAATGCCTTCTTGTGGCAAGACTCGATGAAAGGTTCGATGCTCTGGGTGAAACCGATGACATCACTGTTGTATCCCTTGAGGATAGTCTCGTCGCCTTTATGCTCCACTTTTACCACGTTGACAGCTCCGATGGCATTTGCCTCGGGGCTAACCTGATCAAGATAACTGATTACCTTCTCCTTGTAAGGGATGGTTACATTGAGGCCTTTTAACTCCGGATTAGAGTCGAGAATCTCGGTGAGATCCTCGATGGATGGAATCTCGAAGTTGATATATTGGGCATCGATGCCCTCGTTCTCAAACTTCTCGTTGAAGTAGCCTTTTGAGAACGAATGTCCTAGGGGATAACCTATGAGTCCATACTTGTCCATAATATCTTTGTTTTATTTTGTTGCGAAATAAAGGGTGCAGATACCGAAGGTGAGTCTCTTGAACTCAGCCTTTTCGAATCCAGCCTTCTTGAATACCTCCATCATCGTTTCTCCCTGTGGGAATGCCTCGATGGTCTTGGTGAGATAGCTGTAGGCACTCTGGTCTTTCGATATCAGCTTGCCGTAGATAGGCAATACGGTATGCGAATAGATGTGGAACAGCTGCTTCATCGGGAAGCTGACCGGAGTGGTGAGTTCCACGATGCAGAGATGTCCTCCCTTCTTCAGTACTCTGCACATTTCGCGCAGTCCCCGGTCCAGGTTCTGGAAGTTGCGGATGCCGAAGGCGGCTGTTACCGCATCAAAGGTGTTGTCTTCGTATGATAGGTTGAGGCAGTCTTCCTTGTCGAAGCGGATTACCTGGTCGAGTCCCAGTCGTTTCACCTTCTGTCTTCCTATCTCCATCATTCCCTGCGAGATATCTGCTCCCACGAGCTTGTCGGGATGCAGCATCTGTGCGGCAAGGATGGCGAAGTCGCCGGTGCCTGTGGCGATGTCGAGCATTTTCTTTGGAGAGAAGGGCGCAAGCCGCTTGATTGCCTTCTTGCGCCATCCCTTATCGATATCCCACGAGAGTCGGTGGTTCAGGGTATCGTAGGTAGGGGCGATGTTATCAAACATCTCCTCTACCAACTTTCCCTTATCTCCTGTACCCTCGTAGGGCTTAATCTGTTCTTGTTTATACATTATTTATATATTACTTACTTTTGTCGAGCAATATACCTTATTATATATTACTTGTGTGCAGCAAGCCACTCGCTTACGTTCTTCTCGATGCGTGCAGCGATGTCGCCTTCCTCAGCAGCCTTGTCGAACTTCTCGCCTGTGATGTGCTCGTACAGCTCGATGTAGCGGTCGGATACGCTCTCTGCATACTCGTCGGTAATCTCTGGCATAGTCTGACCTGGCTCGTTCATGAAGTTGTGCTCGATGAGCCACTGGCGAACGAACTCCTTAGAAAGCTGGCGCTGTGGCTCACCCTTCTCGAACTTCTCCTCGTAGCCGTCTGCGTAGAAGTAGCGGCTAGAGTCTGGAGTGTGAATCTCGTCGATGAGATAAACCTTACCGTCGCGCTTGCCGAACTCATACTTGGTATCAACGAGAATCAATCCCTGCTTGGCAGCGATTTCCTGACCACGGGCGAAGATGCGGCGTGTATAGTCTTCCATTACAGCGTAATCCTCTGCACTAACAATACCCTGGGCGATAATCTCTTCCTTAGAGATGTTCATATCGTGACCCTCATCAGCCTTTGTAGTAGGGGTGATGATTGGCTCAGGGAAACGCTCGTTCTCGCGCATTCCGTCAGGCAGCTTCACACCGCAGATCTCGCGGCAGCCCTTCTGATAGTCACGCCATGCACTACCGGTGAGGATAGAACGGATGATCATCTCCACGCGGAAACCTTCGCACTTCAAACCTACTGTAACCATTGGGTCTGGAGTAGCCAACTTCCAGTTTGGACAGATATCTGTAGTTGTGTCCAGGAACTTAGCTGCAATCTGATTGAGCACCTGACCCTTGAATGGAATACCCTTTGGCAGAACAACATCGAATGCTGAGATTCTGTCGGTAGCGACCATCACGAGGATGTCATCGTTAATGTCATACACATCACGTACTTTACCGTGGTAAACACTCTTCTGTCCATCGAAATGGAAATCTGTTTTTGTTAATGCTTTCATTTTATTTAATTTATAATTAATTTGTTTTTTGAGCTTCCCGTGCTTCCGCTCTCTCCTTGTCATACTTATCGTATGCGTTGACGATGCGGGTTACGAGCTTGTGTCGCACAATATCCTTCTGCCCCAGTTTTACGACTCCGATTCCTTCTACTCCTTCCAGGATCTTGAGCGCCTCTTTCAGTCCGCTTCGCTGTTCGCGAGGCAAGTCTATCTGTGTCAGGTCGCCGGTGATGATCATCTTGGTGTTCATACCCATACGGGTGAGGAACATTCTGATCTGCTGTGAGGTTGTATTCTGCGCCTCGTCGAGGATGACGACGGCGTCGCTGAGGGTGCGTCCACGCATGAAGGCGAGTGGCGCAATCTGGATAATGTGCTTTTCCATCATATCTTGCAACTTGACGGCAGGAATCATATCTTCCAACGCGTCATAGAGCGGTTGCAGGTAAGGATCGATTTTATCTTTCATGTCGCCCGGCAGGAATCCGAGCTTTTCGCCTGCTTCTACTGCAGGTCTTGAGAGGATGATCTTCTTGATTGCCTTCTCCTTGAGGGCTTTCACGGCAAGGGCGATGCTGAGGTAGGTCTTACCAGTTCCGGCAGGACCCACAGCAAATATCATATCGTTCTTCTCGTAAGCCTCGATGAGCTGCTGCTGGTTCTCGCTGCGGCTCTTGATAGGTCGGCCGCTGATGCTATATACCAGCACGCCTTTCACGGAGTCTGCTTTGGTCTGTTTGCCTTTCACAATATCAAGGATATCCTCTTCATTGAGCATATTGTATTTAGCTAAGTGCTTGCGCATCAGCTCAATGTCTTCTTCTGCTTTCGCCATTTCCTCTTCGTCGCCGAGCACACGAATCACGTTGTCGCGTGCAACGATACGCAACTTAGGATACAGTGACTTGATCATCTGTAGGTTACCATTTCCTACGCCATAGAACATCACTGGATCTATATCTTCGAGTATAATATGTTTCTCTATCAAAATATTTATATTTCTTATTGGTTTGCAACCTTAATGTTCTAAATAATGTTATATAACGCTGCAAAATTACTACTTTTCTGTGAATTGAGCAAATATTTCAATACTTTTTGTTACCTTTGCAGGAAATTTTTAGTTATGAAGATTAGTAAGAATAGATATTTGCAAGGTTTTTTGGTTGTCGTGCTGTTGCTGGCACTGGTTCGTGTTATTTTTCCGAGTATGGCTGAGCCTAGATTGACGGCTCATTCTGATGGAAAAGACAGTACGGCAATCGATTCATTAAGAGGAGATTCTGATGCTTCTGACCTGATGGCTTCGGCTGGTGCTCAGGATGAATTGTCGGTAACTCCTGATACGGCCGCTGATGGCAGATTTTCGATATTTTTCGATAAGAATGGCAAGGAGGTGAAGCATCGCATTTTCTCGGTGCCTCATTTCGGAAATACCTTCCCTGATCAGCAGGATGTACAGATTGTAGCTGCCAGCAAGCATGGCGTGGCTCCGGTTCAGAACCGTGAGGAGGCTGAGCATAGCAAGGGTAAACTGGTGTATGTGGGCAGCAATCCTTTCTTTTATGTGGATAAGTTGAACAACAGTATTCCTTATCTGGTGCCTAGGGCTTCGGTATTGTTGCAGGATATCGGTAGGGCGTATTTTGATTCGCTGCAGATCAAGGGCATTCCTTTGCATAAGATCATCGTTACCAGTATCTTGCGTACAAAGGATGATGTGTCGAAACTGAGAACCCGAAACGGCAATGCTACCGAGAATTCGTGCCATCTCTATGGTACAACCTTTGATGTCTGCTACAATCGATACAAGCAGATTCAGACGGAGAAGCAGCCTCGCCGTCAGGTGCAGAATGATACCCTGAAGTGGGTTTTCAGTGAGGTGTTGAGAGATTTCCGTGAGAAGAACCGCTGTTATATCAAATATGAAGTAAAACAGGGTTGCTTCCATATCACCGTAAGATAAATTATAAATGTTATCAATATGTCTTAAAGGATAAGAGGGTGTGTCATTATTCATCGGATTATGCGGAATAAACGGAACCTTAACCGCCTTCCTCGGATTACTCACAGATTTTAAACGGAAACTCGACCTGGCGGTCGTGGCGATACCTCCTAAAGCTGGAATGCGAATGCGCTAGCCCAATGGCCGTAAGGCCAAATCCGTTTAAATTCCGTGCGTAATCCGTGAAGCAAGAATGTTCCGTTAACTCAGCGTAATCCGATGAAGAAAAACGATGAAGCAACAGAAAAGAGGGTGTGTCTTGGACTTTTGACACACCCTCTTTTCTGAGTTTAGACAAAATTTTCAGCAGGTTAATTTTAGCTCTTTTCCTGAATCTTCTGCAGGTCGGCTTCTTCGCCTACCAGCCAGATGATGTCGCCCTTTTCGAAAACGCGGGAAGGGAGGATGTGGGTGAGGTTCTCCTGACCTTCTTCCAAGCCAACAACCATACAGTTGTACTTGTTGCGGATGCCGCTCTCTTCCAGCGTCTTGCCCAGAAATTCGCTGCCGCCGCTGATGATGAGCTGGCGGAGCTTCATCTCCCGTTTCTCTATCTCCAGGTCTTCCGGGGCTAGCTCGGTGGTGAGCGCCTGGGCAAACTTGTGCACCTGGTCGTCGTTACCGATAATCTGAAGCTTGTCGCCAGGGAATATCACGGTGTCGCCATTCGGGATGTTCAGGCGCTGCGAACCCCTTCGGATGCTGCTCATATCAATGCCGAAACGCTGGCGAAGGTGCAGTTCCTTCAGTGATTTGCCACACCAGATGCTGTCTTCCGGTACCTCGATTTCACTGATATGGATATCTCTATCCAGCAGATGACCCTCGTAGAGCGGGCGCTTTTCGCCGTTCACCTGTGCGGCAATATCGCGCGAACGCAGGTTGTGCAGGAAGAGGCGCTCCATCACGATGCTCCGTTTCTTGATGTGGCGCGACCCCAACATCAGCAGTACAATCACGGCTCCGATGCATACCATCAGCGCATTGGTGAATCGGGACAGATAGTTGATGATGTAGAAGATGAAGCCCAGGGCGATGACGTATCTCACGAATACCGTGAAGAGTAGCGGAATGCGGTTGATGCTGCTCTCCACCCACAGTCGCTTCCATTCCGGGCTGTGATTCTTCTTCATCACGATGGCTCGCAGGAAAGGCGAGATGAGCACGATGGTGAGCAGACCCGTGATGACGTTGGCGTACCAGTGGAGATTCCTGCCTGGCAGCATGTTGCGCATCAGAGGCAAGACGAAGGTGAACATCATCGCTATCGCCGCAGCCGAAAGAATGGAGTATGCCACGGTATTGATGGTCATCTGTCGGATCAGCGATTTCCACTTACTCTGCTGTTGGGTAGAGGGGCGGCTCATCGCAAAATGGTTCAGGATATTGATGAATTTGCTAGGCAGATGCTTCTCCATCAGCTGATAGGAAGGTAGCGCCAGGCGAATCATGTAAGGGGTGAGGAAGGTGGTGATGACAGAAACAGCCACCACTACCGGATAGAGGAAGTTGCTGATAACTCCCAGCGACAAGCCCAGCGAGGCGATGATGAAGGAGAACTCTCCAATCTGCGCCATCGAGAATCCGCAGCGCATTGCCGACTTCAATGATTCGCCGCCCAGCATGAATCCGAAGGTTCCCAATGTAGCTTGTCCTATCAGGATGGCTGCCACGAGCGCGAGGATAGGAACGGCATATTCTACCAGAATGTTGGGATCTACCAGCATACCTACCGATACGAAGAAAATGGCTCCGAAAAGATTCTTTACCGGTTCTACCAGCTTGATAATCTTCTCAGCCTCAATGGTTTCTGCCAGGATGCTACCCATGACGAAGGCTCCGAAAGCGCTTGAAAAACCTACCTTGGTAGATAATACCGCCATGCCGCAGCACAGTCCCAGGGAAACGATGAGCAGGGTTTCACCATTGATGAACTTCCTGACCGAACGCAGGAAGAGCGGAATGGCAAAGATGCCCACGATAAACCATAATACCAGGAAGAAGCCAATCCTCAGTACCGATGTAAACATCTGTTCGCCATCCGGATTGTTGCCTCCGGCGATGGCGGAAAGCATCACCATCATCACGATGGCAAGGATGTCTTCCAGGATGAGCACGCTCATCACCATGGAGGCAAACTTCTGCTGCCGCAGTCCCATATCGTCGAAAGCCTTATATATAATGGTGGTGGAACTCATGGCGAGCATACCACCCAGGAAGATGCAGTCCATCCTGCCCCAGCCGAAGCTGTGACCCACGCTGATGCCCAGCATCATCATGGAAAAGACGATGACGATGCAGGCGATGATGGGCGAGGCTCCCATCTTCACGATTTTCTTGAAGGAGAAATCGAGACCGAGCGAGAAGAGGGTGAAGATGACACCGATGTCTGCCCAGGTCTGGATATCCGTCTCGTCCATCACCGACATGGTGTAGGGCATGTGGGGCGACACGAGGAAGCCCGCCACGATGTAACCCAGCACCAGGGGCTGCTTGAGCCGCTTGAAGATGAGGGTAACAATGCCAGCCACCATCAGGATGAGGGCGAGGTCTTTTACTAAATAGGGAATTTCTGCCATATTTTTCTGTTTATGAAAATGATAATCTCTCTAAAAAATAGTCAGTTTATGAAAATGGGGAATTTAGATTTCTCCTAAATTCCCCATATATATTAGTCGTTATACTCTTCTGTGATTTCCGCAATCTTCACGATGGTATCCACTACCTTTTGCATCACCTGTACGCTCACGAATTCGTGAGGACCATGGAAGTTGACGCCACCGGCAAAGATGTTTGGACAAGGAAGACCCTTGAAGCTGAGCTGCGCACCATCTGTACCGCCACGGATAGGCTCTACGCGAGGTGGAACACCACTCTCCTGCATGGCACGGAGCACGATGTCGATGACATGCATGTTTGGATCAATCTTCTCCTTCATGTTGTAGTACTGGTCGTAGATTTCTGCCGTAACAGTTCCCTCGCCGTACTTCTCGTTCATCTTCTTGACGCAGTCTTCGATGAAATCCTTGCGAGCTTCAAATTTCTGGCGGTCGTGGTCGCGGATGATATAGCTGAGCTTAGCCTCCTCGCAGCGGCTTTCGATGCCGAGCAGGTGATAGAAGCCCTGGTATCCGTCGGTCTGCTCAGGTGTTTCTGCCTCAGGAATCATGTTCTGGAATTCCACAGCCAGTCGGCTTGCGTTGATCATCTTTCCCTTGGCATAGCTGTATGCACGCTCACGCCCTTGATGTGTATCTTGGCAGCAGCAGCATTGAAGTTCTCATATTCCAGGTCGCCCAGGTCGCCGCCGTCGATGGTGTAAGCCCAGTCGCAGCCGAATTTTTCTACGTCGAAGTGATGGGCGCCCATGCCGATTTCCTCGTCTGGATTGAAGCCCACGCGGATGTCTCCGTGCTTGATTTCCTTATGGTCGCGGAGGTAGCACATTGCCTGTACGATTTCAGCGATGCCCGCCTTGTCGTCTGCACCGAGCAGGGTAGTTCCATCTGTTACGATGATGTCCTCGCCCTTGTGCGCCTTGAGTTCAGGGAATTTTTCTACGCTGGAGATGATGCCCGGACTGAGTTCGATATCCTCGCCGTCGTAATTCTCGATGACGCGGGCCTTGATGTCTTTTCCGCTGGCATCAGGACTGGTGTCCATGTGAGAG
This sequence comes from Prevotella sp. AM34-19LB, assembly GCF_003468525.1. NCBI lineage: Bacteria > Pseudomonadati > Bacteroidota > Bacteroidia > Bacteroidales > Prevotellaceae > Prevotella > Prevotella sp. AM34-19LB. The sequence goes on from NZ_QSIG01000015.1 coordinate 20,549, forward strand.
ATGAAGCCGATGGTAGGAGTCTTTTTCTTGGTATTGCCCTTCAGGGTGGCGTAGATGTAGCATATCGTCCATCTCTACGTCGCTCAGACCTTCTTCCTCCAGTTCGTGCTTCAGGTACTTGGCAAATTCCAACTGTTTTGCCGTGCTTGGCACACTTTCAGAGTCTTCACTCGACTGTGTGTCGAATTTTGTATAGTTTATGAAACGTTCTACTAAATCCATGTTCTTAAATTAAATTTTAATGTAGTAGTGATCTCGGTGGGACTCAAACCCACGACCTTCAGAACCGGAATCTGACGCTCTATTCAACTAAGCTACGAGACCAGAAATGGTGATTTGTCGGCAAACACCGCCTACCCTTTAGGAGTAACTGACTGCAAAAGTACGTTTTTTATTTCGAATAACCAAATATTTGGCACGTTTTTTTTCTATATATATAATGTATAGGGCGAAAAAGGCGTGAGAAAATCAGCAAAATGATACTGAAAATAGAAAAAATGCTATCATTTTGCGAAATATTTCCGAAAAACGCTTGCAGATTAATAATAAATTTGTATCTTTGCAGCGTGAAAGTAAGATAAACAGTAAAATAAGAAACTATAAACGATATATAATAGATAAAATGAGTAATCTGATAAAACCCGAAGGGTATAAGGCGCTGCTGGATATGCGCCAGACCGAAATGGGTATCAAAATGATAAAAGAGTTCTTCCAGCAGAACCTGTCCACAGAGTTGCGCTTGCGCCGTGTCACCGCCCCTCTCTTCGTACTGAAGGGTTTGGGTATCAATGACGACCTGAATGGAGTGGAGCGCCCTGTAACTTTCCCTATCAAGGATTTGGGTGATGCAAAGGCTGAGGTGGTTCACTCTCTGGCTAAATGGAAGCGCTTGACCTTGGCAGAATATGAGATAGAGCCAGACTATGGTGTCTATACTGATATGAATGCCATTCGTGCCGATGAGGAACTTGATAATCTTCATTCGCTCTATGTGGACCAGTGGGACTGGGAGGCTGTGATTACGAAGGATGATCGCACCATCGCATACCTCGAAGATGTGGTTCGCCGCATCTATGCAGCCATTCTCCGCACCGAGTTCCTGGCTTGCGAGCACTATCCGCAGCTGAAGCCTTTCCTGCCAAGGGAGATTCATTTTATCCATGCGCAGGATTTGCTCGATATGTATCCAGACAAGACTCCTAAGGAGCGTGAGGATGCTATCTGCAAGAAATACGGCGCTGTGTTTATCGAGGGTATCGGCGGAAAGTTGAGCGATGGAAAGAAGCATGATGGACGTGCTCCTGACTACGACGACTGGAGCACTGTAGCCGAGAATGGCAAGGAGGGATTGAATGGTGATATTCTGATCTGGTATCCTGTATTGGGCAGAAGCTTTGAGCTGAGTTCCATGGGTATCCGTGTTGATAAGGAGAGCCTGCTTCGCCAGTTGAAGCTGGAAGGCAAGGAAGATAGAGAGAAACTCTATTTCCACCAGCAGCTCCTCAACGACAAGTTGCCATTGAGTATCGGTGGTGGTATCGGTCAGAGCCGTCTCTGTATGGTGCTGCTCCACAAGGCGCACATCGGCGAGATTCAGGCTAGTATCTGGCCGGAAGATATGAGAAAAGAATGTGAGAAGGCTGGGATGCCGCTCATCTAATGATAAGAAAGATAATAAATATAATAAATATAAGAAAGATAAGAAATGTAAGAATGATAAGAACAGATTGTTAGTTGGAATCCAGGTCATATCAACATAGTTTTTTAATGAATATCAGAGAGATTCTCTATAAAGAGAGTTATCAGCATAAGATATAGTTGAGAGAGAGATCAACATAAGATCATAAGATTTAGTAAAGAGAGATTGTCAACATAAAATATTTCCAGGATCAACATACGGTTATAGGTTCATAAATATTATATAAAAAGAGAATCCCGACCCTCCTTTTTCTTGGAGAGTCGGGATCATCATTTTATGATTGTTCTTTTCTGAGATTTTCCGAATTGTTTCCGAATTGTTCTCGAATTGTTTCCGAATTGTTCTCGAATTGTTCTCGAATTGTTTCCGAATTGTTCTCGAATTGTTTCCGAATTGTTCTCGAATTGTTTCCGAATTATTTCCGAAAAGAACTAGAAGTAATAGGTGAAACCTATGGTGGCTGCACGGTTGCCGAAATGCTGACCGGCAATATCGTGGAACCTGCCTTCCAGAGTAAGATGCTTGCCTATGTTCTTATACACGCCCACCTCGGCATAGAGATTGGCTGGCGTATAGGCTGGCGTAAGCGTGTGGCGACGGGTGCACCAGATCATATTGGATGTCAGGCGCCAGCCAGCAGGCAATGACAACTGCGGAGCCAGCTTGAATATCGCAAAATTGCTGTATTTGCTGGTTTTAGAGTTCATACCTTCTTCGCCTCCGAAAATCTCAGCCTTTTCCCAGAAGTAATTCACTCCGGCGGTAATCCTCAGCATTCCCTTATGCCAGAAGGCTGTAGTTCCGATGTCCAGTGTGTTGTCGCGATCTACACCCGGAAGATCCTGATGGATATTCTTGATAGAACTGCTTACCACGAGATTCGGCTTGCTGTAGGTATGCTTCAGCTCAGCCACGTAGGCGAGGCGCTCGCTGATGTCCTTGGTGTAGTATGGACGCCAAGCCCCCTCCATGTCGCCTGCAGTAATGAAATCGCCAAAATCGGCATTGAAGATTCGGCGGCAGAATGTGCCCTGCAGGGTATGGCCCGGTGCAAAGTTGTGATATACGCTCACCGTGTAGCTATGGTTGTGGGTACTGTGCTTCCAGGACTTTTCTGTGGCAATCTGCTTCGGACGGAAATTGATGGTGCGGAATCGGTCGCCCACCATGAAGCCCCATTTGCCGATGGTATAATCCAGCTGAGCATACAGGTCCTGATAGTTGGAGTGGTTGATGTAATCAGCCACACAGTTCTTCTCGATAGACAGTCCGCCCTCGAAACCGGCTGTAAGCCAGAGATTCTCGGAAATCACCGGAGTAGCATATTCCACTACCATAAACGGATAGGTGGCGTGGTTGCGGTAAGGTGCCGCACTGGCATCTGCCGCATTTCCGCCGTTGTCGCTGATGTTCTCGGCACCCAGGGTAAAGAGGATGCTCGCTCCCTTCTCGCCCAGCAGGCGGGTATAGTCTGCCTGGAGATGGTAGGCGCGTACATAGTCGGTTGGCGTACCGGTAAAATGGTTTCGGGTGTAGGTCTGCATCGCATCCACTTCCAGCATGTCCTTTTCGGTAGGAGTCCAGAGGATGTTCATCTTGGCTCCCTCGTGCGAATAGTGATTGATGAGGCTTGAGCCTTCGTCTGGATTATCGCCCAGACTGTTGGATGTGCGCTGCATGTTGCCCTCTACGTGGGTCAGGATGCGCAGCTTGTCCTGCTGGCTCAATACGCTCACGATGCCCTTTCCGCCGCCATAGGTGTCGCCGAAGAGACCTACTCTTCCGCTCACTCCGTTCTCACCCTTGCGCAGGGTGATGTCAATCACCTTTTTCAGACTGCTGCATCCCTTCATCACCTCAGAGTTCTGGCAAACCTTGATGCTCTCTATCTCCCTCGCCTTGAAATGATGGAGCAGGGTAGCGTAGTCGAGACCATATTCCTGGTTGTCGATGCGGATGACGAACTTGCCGTAGAGATGGGCGAAAGGATCACCGCCGATGATGTTGTTGCCGTCCATCGTAATGACTTCGGGGCACATCATCAGCACATCGAGAAGCGATTCCTCGCCTGTGAGTTCCATTTCTGATACGTGCATGATGTAGCGGTCGCCGATGTGTTCTATCGGTGCCGCCAGTGTAGGATTAGTAAAGCCTCCGAGCGCCATGGCGAGCAGCAGGAGTCGGCTGGTTTTTATCATTTTATTTTTTCTCATACTTTCTTTTTAATGTTAAGTTGTAGCATTCAGATGAACAGAACCACTATCACTTCCAAATTCTCCATTATCCTGAAAATCCAATCTTAACTTTTCCTTAATTTCTCTCTAACTTCCCTTAATCTATGAATCTTCTCGTGATATCTCCATAGTTCTCGATGCGGCGGTCGCGCAGGAATGGCCACCAGCGGCGTACATCCTCGCTGTGCTTCAGGTCGATATCCACCACCAGACTCTCTTCCTCGTCATCGCTCGCACGATAGTGAAGCTCGCCCTGAGGACCTGCCACGAAACTGCTGCCCCAGAACTGGATTCCGCCGGTCTGACCGCTTGGGTCAGCTTCGAATCCCACTCGGTTTACAGCCACTACCGGCAAACCGTTTGCCACGGCATGGCCTCTCATCACGGTAGTCCACGCCTCACGCTGGCGCTGCTGCTCCTCCTCGGTATCATAGGTGGCATAGCCGATGGCAGTAGGGTAGAGCAGGATGTCTGCGCCCTGCAGCGCCATCAGTCGGGCAGCCTCCGGATACCACTGGTCCCAGCATACCAGTACGCCGAGCTTGCCCACAGAAGTCTGTATCGGCTTGAAGCCGAGGTCGCCAGGGGTGAAGTAGAACTTCTCGTAGTAGGCAGGGTCATCCGGAATATGCATCTTGCGATACTTTCCGGCTATGCTTCCGTCCTTCTCTATCACCACAGCCGTATTGTGGTACAGCCCCGGAGCACGGCGCTCGAAGAGCGAAGTAACGATCACCACGCCCAGATCCTTGGCAAGCTTGCCGTAGAATTCGGTAGATGGACCGGGAATCGGTTCGGCAAGGTCGAAATTCTCTACGTCTTCTACCTGGCAGAAGTAGAGCGTGTTGTGAAGTTCCTGCAATACAATGAGTTCTGCGCCACGCTTCGCCAGGTCGATGATGCCCTCGGCGAGTCGGGTCTTGTTATCGGCGATGTCCGCCGTAATGTGAAGTTGTAATAATCCGAGTTTCATTTATGTCTGTGTCTTTTCTAATACTTTATTTGATAGCCCCCTCCGGCAGCTGCATGGTGAGACAGTGGATGCTTCCGTGCTGTCGGATGATGGTGAGCGAATCTACTCCTATCACGTCTCTGTCTGGGAAGGCAAGCTGAATCTGTCGCTTCGCCTCCTCGTCCTTCTCAGGCTGGTTGTAAGTAGGATAAATCACGGCACCGTTCAGAATCAGGAAGTTGGCATAGGTGGCAGGCAGTCTGTCTCCCTTGCTGTTCCTGTCTGTAGTCAGTCTGTCGCCCTCGTCATAGATGGCATCCGGCATCGGCAGCTTCAGCAGTCGGTAAGGGTATCCCTCGTAGGTGAAGAGCTTCTGCAGCTGCTTCTCCAGCGCCTGGAAGTCCTCATACTGCTCATCTTCCGCATCATCACACCCTACATATAATAAGGTGTCGTGCGGAGCCACTCTCACGATGGTGTCGATATGTCCGTCGGTATCATCACCCACCAGATTACCATGGTCGAGCCATACCACATTTCTTACATGGAAGAAATTCCTGAGCTGGCAGTCGATGTTCTCGCGGGTGAAAGGCTGGTTGCGGTGAGGCGCCAGCAGGCACTGCGATGTGGTGAAGAGCGTACCCCTGCCGTCGCTCTCTATGCTTCCGCCTTCGAGCACGAAGCCCTGGTGGTTTTCCAGCGCCGCATTGAAGGCTCCCTGATAGTAGAGCTGCAGATTGATGGCATTGTCCTTTTTCCAGTCGAATTTCTCGCCCCATCCGTTGAACTTGAAGTCGAGCAGATGGATAGGGATGATGTGCGAATTGTGTCTGCCGCGCGAAACCATGCTGATAGGTCCGTGGTCGCGCGCCCAGGTATCGTTGGTATCCATCTCGTAGAGGTGAATGCGGCTCATCTGTCCCTCCGACAGCTTTTCGGCGAGCATTCTCTGGGTGCTTTCCAGGATAGGTGTCACCACCAGCAGGTCTTCGTAGCGGGTGATGATGTCTGCGAGCTGCAGATACGTGTTGGTTATCTGTCTCAGATACGGCTTCCAGTCCGTTCCGCCGTGTGGCCACGTGAGCATGATGGCGCTCTGTGGTTCCCATTCTGCGGGAAGTGCGAAATCGCAAGGTAATATTGAGTGATGCATAAGCTTTTGTATTTTTAATGTTTTATGCGTGCAAATATACTAAAAAATCGGCAACTTACATAATTTTTTGAAAATTTTTAGTGAAACGCTTGCTAATTTCGTGAGAAATGCGTAACTTTGCAGCCTAAATTATAAAATAAGACATATTAGGAGCGTGAAAATAAGAGAAGTAATTGATGCCCTTGAACATTACGCGCCTCTGCCCTTGCAGGAAGGATATGATAATGCCGGCCTGCAAGTTGGATTGACAGAGGCGGTAGAAATGTCAGGGGCATTGTTGTGTCTTGACGTCACTGAGGCGGTGGTGGATGAGGCGGTCCGGAAGGGCTGCAATCTCATCGTAAGCCATCATCCGCTCATCTTCAGAAAGCTTTCCAGGATATCGGATGAGAACTATGTGCAGCGCACCGTTCGCAAGGCGATCAAGAATGATATTACCATCGTCTCCATGCATACCAACATGGATGCAGCGGCAGGCGGAGTGAACTTCAAGATTGCCGAGAAGCTGGGCCTGAAGAACGTGCAGTTTTTCGGTGGCGAGAAGGAAGTGGATGGCGTGAAGGGCGGCAGCGGCGTAATAGGAGAGATCTCTGACGAGGATATCCTGAAGGCTGCCCAGGCTGGCAGGCTTTCGGATGAGGTGAAGGAGCATTTCGCCGAGGGTATCGCTGCCGACGACCTGGTATTGCTGATCAGGGAGCGTTTTGGTGTGGAGTGCGTGCAGTGCAACCAGCTCTTGCGTCGCCCTATCCGCAAGGTGGCGCTCTGCGGCGGTTCGGGTTCGTTCCTGCTGGGCGATGCCATTGCGGCAGGAGCCGATGCCTTCATCACGGGCGAGATGAGCTACCACGAGTATTTCGGTCATGAGCAGGAGATTCAGATCTGCGTCATCGGCCACTATCAGAGTGAGCAGTTCACCAGCGAAATCTTCCGCAGCATCATCCTCTCTCATTTCCCAGATGCCAAGTGCTGCATCTCGGAGATCAATACCAATCCCATCATCTATCTATAAGAGAGATGATAGCCCCATAATGGGTGATATCCCCCATAATGGTTGATGTCCCCATGCGCCCTGTAAGGGCAAAAGCTTTAAAAAGAACAATAAAGGTTTAAAGATAAAATAAAGAAATTATGGCAAAGAAAGATCCTACAGATTTGACAGTTGAAGAGAAGTTGAAGGCTCTTTACCAGCTTCAGGTAACCTTGTCGGGCATCGACGAGAACCGCGAGTTGCGTGGTGAGCTTCCTCTCGAAGTTCAGGACTTGGAAGATGATATCGCCGGTCTCACCACTCGTATCGAGAACATCCAGCGCGAAATCGAGCAGTTCGACCATGCTGTTTACCAGAAGCAGAACGAGATTGCTGATGCACAGGCTAGCCTGGAGCGCTATCATGCGCAGCTCGATACCGTGAGCAACAACCGCGAGTATGATACCTTGAGCAAGGAGATCGAGTTCCAGGAGTTGGAAATCGAGCTTTGCAACAAGAAGATCCGCGAGGGCATGGCTAAGATGCGCGAGCGCGAGTTCGACCTTCACAAGGCTGAGGAGAAGAAGGCTGACCTGGAGCACGGACTGGTAGAGAAGCGTGCTGAGCTGGAAGACATCCTGGAGGAGACTCACGAGGAGGAGGAGCGCCTGAAGGAGAAGGCTCTCGAGCTTGAGAAGAAGATTGAGCCACGTCTGCTCGCCAGCTTCAAGCGTATCCGCAAGGGTGCCCGCAACGGTCTGGGCATCGTTTACGTGCAGCGTGATGCATGTGGTGGTTGCTTCAACAAGATTCCACCTCAGCGCCAGTTGGATATCAAGATGCACAAGAAGATCATCCCTTGTGAGTACTGCGGCCGTATCCTCATCGACCCAGAGTTGGCAGGTGTGAAGATCGAGACTCAGAATGCTGAGGAGAAGCCAAAGCGCAAGCGCATTTCCCGCCGCAAGAAGGCTGAGGATGCTGAATAAGGATTGGAAAAGAGACAAAGCTTGTAAAAAAGCGATAAACGTAGAAGAAGCGGCAACCGAAGATACGGCTGCCGCTTTTTTCATACGGTTATGCAATATCAGATGATGGTAATCCAGATGCCTTCTTCCTGATTCTCAGCCGCCTGGATGCGCTTCATCAGACGATGGAGCCAGATGCGGGAGTTCACCACCATGCCCTTCACCTTGTTCTCGCCCACCAGGATGCAGCCCTGGGTATCGTCAGGATAGTTGCCGGCATGGATACGGATACCCTCGAAACCGGGTACACCCTGCACATACGGCAGCCACTCCTTGAATCGGGGCGACTTGGTGATGAGTACACGATACGAGCCCTCGGGGATGGCAGTATGACCCGGAATCTTTCTTGCCACCTTGCCGCTCTGACGGCTGTACTTGGCATTCACTTCCTCGGGCTTCAGCGCTATCCCGTTCAGGTTGCGCCACGTAGGCTCCAGGGTATCACAGAAGTAGCTGTCCTTAGACAACTTCTTCAAGTCGAAAGTATGTTCGAAACTGCGCTTGTCGCCGGCAGTCTTGCCGGACAGCGCCTTGCGTTTCACATCACCATCTGCCAACAGATACAGTCGGCCGATGGTATAAGTATTCTTCTTCGCTATACGCTCTAAAACAATTTCCATATACAATAGATTTTTCCATTCATTATTTTCAGGAATATTTTCCTGATGAGATTCATTCTCCACTCTTGGAATGGGTCTTGAAATAAACTGAGTCACTGAGTTTCTGAGTCACTGAGTCACTTTCTTCTTTCTCGATATACCCACGATGTAGCCAGTTTCTCAGCATTTTGGCAGTACCCTTGGCATTCATATCGTTTTTCAAACGCAGACTTTCCACCTGCTGATAGCTGAACTTTTCGGGCAGGAATGCCAGGATGCTCGCAGGTCCCTTCTTGCTTTCCTGATCTCCGTCACGCTCCGCCTTCTTGATGGCATCGCCGAAGAAACGCATCTTGCAGTAGAGGTCGTAACGCTCGCTCCAGCGGATGAAATCCTCAATCTCCGGCTCCCACTGGTAACCGTTCGCCACATAGAGCACACATGCCTTCAGATAGCCGATTACGTTGGCACGGAAGCTCAGATTCTCATAGACTCTGTCCTGCGACAGACGGGAGAATTCCGCATTCTCATCCTTCAGCACCTCGGCAAGATGAAAAGCCTCCTTGCACTCCACCAGACCCGAAGCCATACAGAGATTATCAATGTAAGGTTTCAGAGAATTTCTGAATTCCTCATCATAGGTTCCATAGACGGGAATGTCCTCACCAATATCTCTTTCTGGAATGGTGCAGAAGTTGATACGGGAAACCGGACCGTCGGTCAGCACTCGCTTGAAATACCTGATGCCTTTATGGATGGTGGTAGAGGCATTCCAGTTGAAACGGATGGTGACACGCTCGGTGACACTTTGTGTTCCCACTCGTGTCTGTCCGTATAAGTTACCTGGGTCAAAAGCGAGGCATATAATGCGGAATTGCTGATTGCCGATACCCTTGAGTGCATCAAACTGGTCGATTTCGTTCAGCGAAGTATAAAGGAAATGTTCCTTGGCTTCAGCGGTACGCATCACGAAGGCAGGGTTGGTCATATCGGCATCAATCTCCTGTATAATCAGATTCTCTGGTCGTTTGCGCTTATCCTTGTTGGCACCCTTACGCATCATCTCCTCTTTCCATTCCTTCTCACGCTTCAGGTTTTCCTGGTCGCGTTTACGGATATCCTCCATGATGAAATCGATAGGTTTCTGTACACAACTTTTACCTGCACCTGTGCCTGCAAGCAGACAGGTCATCAGGGTAGCTTCGTGCTCCACGTTATCAATATATCTGAATCTGGTTCTCCAGAGATGGGTAGCCAGCGGAGGGAAAATGGCGCAAGCCACAGCCGGCTGATAGATTTCCGGAGTCTTTGAGATGAGCAGCTCCACCAGCTTCGGCAGCTTCTTGGGCATCGGAGGCGGAGCAGGATAATCCTCGTCTTCACTTTGAACTTTGAACTTTGAGCTTTGAACTGTATGATTAGCATTGCCTGTCATGTGCCCCTGAAAGTCTCCCGTCAGGTGTTCCGGGGATTTGCATTCCCCGGCCCCCAAGCACTTAGCCGCCTGTTCCGCCAAAGCGTTCACGCGAATCACATCCCTAGAAAACGGCTTGGAGCTATCTCCATATTTCGCATAGAAATCGTGAATCAGCTGATAGCAATCATTCTCCTGATAATAGCTCGGCATTCTCTTCGCCACCACCTTCATCAGTTCCTCCTCACTCATCACACGAGAAGCGCCAGCACTCATAATGGCGAGCAGGGAGGAATGTCTGGATCCCACGGTGTCGATATTCATCCCCTTCAGTCCTGCGGAATCCTGGAAGAGGTCGAAGGCTATGAGATTCTTGGCATCAGCATTCTGAGAACCTCCAGTATGGCTGATATAATCATCATCAGCACGATGGCTATTACCAGGTTGGGCAGGCTGAATAGCAGCGCCAGAAGGAGTCCCCTTACCATCAATCGTAAGCCCACGCTTCAGGAAAGCCTCTCTGCGGGCTTGAATCTCCTCAGCCGGCAACACCCCATACCACTCCTTCGAACGGTAAATCTCGGAGTCCTTATCCGTGATAAAGATGATTCGCTCCGGCGTGATGCAACTTTTATCGTAGGGAATCCCAGCCGCCTCGCAATACGCCTTCTGCGTCTCCTCTATCGTCATGCCCATCGGCATGCGGATATCGATATGCAGCTTCTTTCTAGCCGAATACTCCAGATGCAGCAGCTTCCCCTTCCAAATCGTGTTGCTGCAGTTCAGCTCACGAGCCTTCTCCAGTGCAGCATCCACATAATCCACATCATCCACATCGATGGTAGTCTGGAAGAGGAAGCTTTCAGGGTCCGCATCCTCACTGGATCGGTGATTATTCCTGAATCTGGAATAATGAATTGCACGGATAGGCAGCTGTCTTTTCAGCCCCTCGCGCGCCTTCTTCACCGCCTTTTCATCACCAGCATCTACGCCGGGGATTGCCTTCTCCCCACGTATCTGCGCAATCACACCCTTCAGCCACGGCTGTGCTATCAGGGTGTCATAGACATACAGGGGCTGGGAAGAATTCAATCTTCCCATATTGCCCTTGCGTGCCGGATTCAGAGCCATTACTTGTACTGTTCCCATGCTATATCCTCCTTGAAATGCTTAGCCTTGCCCTTCATCTCCATCACCTCTTTGTAGAGATATTTCAGAATATCCGACTTGTGCATTTCCTTCGGGAAAGAGAAGGAGACGAACACACGCTGCGGCGAAGTACGGAGGGCACCATGCGAGGTATGGATAATCTCCGTATATAACTTCGCGCCCGACTGTGCGTAAGGCTTGAAGTCGAGCTTGTCGCCGCATTCGCCACCGCTGCATACCATTCTGCCCGGAATCACCTTAGGCTCCTCAGCAATGGTCTCCGTATCGTTCCATGGAGCCTTGCGGATAGCTACGTTACCACACTCGTCAGTAATCACACTGGCATCTACCTTCTGGGCGTTCAAAAGCGCCTGTACAGCAGCCTCAGCAGCTGCAGAAAAACTTTTCTTGCTCATATATATTGAAGTTTTAGAAAGATATGTTGTTAATTAGAAATACTCTCCATTCATACTCCGGATGCTTGAAAACATACGGTTTCACATTGTTCTTAACCATTTTTTATATGTATTATCAAGTTGGGACTGCGACCATCCGCTAAATTCTGCACCAGGAAATGGTACCGGTTTTCCATATACAGAAAAGCCCCGCAACCAGACTTTATCATCTGATTGCGAGGCAAAGGTACGGCGAAATCCGATACTGACCAAGAAAATAACCCTGCGGTTATTTCGAGGGTTATAAAGTTATAACGAGGGTTATTTCTGAGCCGTTTTCAAGCAATTTTTTCGTCGATTCCCAACAGATTTCTGAAGCAAACCACCACATGGGTCATCGCTAAATAAGGTTCTTTCTTCACATTTCCCATCGGAGCATATCCCCATTTATCGAATGGTTTCATATAACAATCCGAGTTGCTGATCTGCTTTAAATCACCCTGCGTCAGCTTCACTCTGAAAGCTCCAGGGTGAATCGTATCTATCCATTTGCAGAAGCCCTTATAGTCATTCTCTCCTATTAAATGCAAATCTACGGCTACTCTGAACACGGCAATCCAGTGGCGCTGAATCTTGAATATGTACTTGCCAGATTCATCTACAGACTCCATCAGCTGGTCGATGGCATAAGCAAACTTCTGCTCAGATATACGCTTGGGGGTCAATTCGCCTTTCTTGGCTTTCATATACTTACCGAACTCATCAATATCCTGAGCATGTGCCACCACACGTTCTATCTGCTCTTCTAAATCAAGATGATGCTTGCGGCTGCATTCCATCAGTAAATGTTTGCAGAAAATCGCCTCTTTGTATTCATGGGTATCATTCATTACATCAACGATCAGGTTAATCATACCCATGGCTCCTTTTTGATAGCCTGGCTGGTTGACAAAGTTCTTTGCACTCTCTTCATCAGGAGCAGACTGGCTGCTGTTTGATAGTTGGTCTTCTTCATTCATATTATTATGGTTTTTAAGTATATGCAAAAGCCCCGCCTAGCGAGAGCGTTTTACTCTGCTAGGCGGGGCTTGCGTTCTTTATTGTTATGTTGTTACTCTTTCGGGAAAGACTATTTATATTATCATTCTACTATTTTAACTTCAGCTGCTCAGCCGACAGCCCGGTTATCTCCATTACAGTAGCAGCATCCATACCATTTGCCAGCATCTTCCTGGCTATTTCAAGGCTACGCTGGGTCATACCCCTCTCCATTCCTTCAGCCAAGCCTTTCTCCATTCCTTCAGCCAAGCCTTTCTCCATTCCTTCAGCCAAGCCCTTCTCCATTCCTTCAGCAAGTCCTTCTTCTTTACCTTCTCTCTTGGCGGTATCAATCGAATTCTTGATGTCGCGATATGCCATTTTGCTGGCTTCATACTCCCGCTGCTCCTGCGGAGTGAATCTTGCAATCTCGGCTTCTTCGAAGAGGCGGTCGAAGACCTTGTCGCATAACGCCTTAGGACGCTGGGTGAGCTTGTAGAGATTCTTCAGAGCATAGAGCCACTTGTCGTAGAGCGTTTCCAACTCGTCAAGCGACTTGTTGAACTTGGCGATTTCCACGTAGATAAACTCCAGCTTATCGTAGAAAATCTTGTGCGTAGCTGTATCGCATAGCTGTACATGATGGCGGATTTCCTCCTTATTGAAGGCATCCTCGTTCATGTTGAAGTTGAGCAGAGCAATTGTGTAAACATGGTTGAGCTTAAAGTCCCATTCACTACCCTTAGGAGCCTGCTCACGGATAGGGAAGGTGGAATAGAACAGGGCACGGTCCTTGAAGTAGGTCTGGTATGCATTCTGCATTTCCACGATAAACTTCTCGCTGTTTTCTCCTTCACAATATACGTCGAAGATGGCCTTGCGGTCGGTATAGATATCGCCCACGTTCTCCGGATTCAGATACTTCACGTCCTTAACAACCTGTCTTCCGTTGAACAAGCTGTTAAGGAAACAGATCAGCAGATCCTTGTTGGGAGCTGATCCGAAAATTCGCTTGAAACCGAAATCGGTCAACAAACTGATATATCTTTCTTCTACCTGCTTCATAATCCCTAAGTTATTAATGTTTCTTTTGATGAAGCAAAGGTATAACAAAAATCTTAAATCTCCAAATATTTTTAAGTAAAATATCACCAAAACAGCATTTCTTCTTTCTTGCTTTAAATGAATACCAGCCACTCTCCGTATTTTCTTCCACCAACACGTTTCAGCAAGCCTTTCTTCTGCAATTTTGCTATAATGAATTTTACTCCATCCTCCGTAATATTACCTAGTGCATTTGCTGCATCTACTCTGGTTGCCTTAGGATTGTCTTTAAAGTACTCCAATACTTTCTTTTGGTTAGTATCCAAATTCTTTTGGGTAGCGATTTCTTTCTTTTGGGTAGTATCGATATCCTCAAATTGCCCCTTTTGGGTAGCAGTTTCTCTCTTTTGGGTAGCAGCTTCTCTCTTTTGGGTAGCAACTTCTCTCTTTTGGATAATTCTCTTAATAATCACCTTAAACTCTTTAGCACTGGCATCATTCTCTAGCTGTATCTCCGGATATTCGGCAAGAATACGCACAATACCGGAACCAATACCTTTATAATATAAGGCATTGGTGGCAAAGGTGGCCATATATGGATTACGTTGATATGTTTTACCATTGCGTATATCCTCTTCTGTTAGTCCACCAGCCAAAGCTCCAGGATTGATAACCTCCACTCTGTTGTCAAAGACGAAAAGGCGGATGGGAGCAGGACGAAGCAAATCACGATGCACCAGTGCATTTTGAATAACTTCTTCCAGAACTTCTTCCGCTATCTCCAGCTTGCCTAACGTATTGAATGAAGCACCCTCTTCCTGTACATTGTGCAGATTAGCTTTAAGAAAAGCCATACTCTTATTATAAAGCTGTGGCATATTGCCCAATATTTCCTTAGAGTCACGGTATTGTGTGCCTGCGAGGTCATTTCCGAAGAATGATACGGCTTTTACCATGCAAGTTGGACAATTGTACTCTGGGTGTTTACCGAAAAACAGATAGCCGGCAAGTGTCGGTACGCTATGATGGTTAAGAATATGTATATTCTTTAACACCTGCTCTGCCTTACCTCTAAATCCGTCTAATGTCGTGGCATAAACCTTCTGAAGGTAATCGTCAATGGCGTAGCGGTCAAGATCATCAAATGTCGTACCGTTCACACCTGCAGCATCTGGCTGATAGCTGCCTGAATCTTGAAACAGGGCAAGAATCTCCGAGTTTTCTGTAATGCGGCGTTTATCGGCTCCTTGTTTCACCCATATTTCCCCATTGAGATTCTTGTAAGGTTTGTTTTTGCCTTCCTCGACAGAACATATCAGGAAATGCTTTTCTTCCACGCGCACAACCTCCGTTTCAATGTAGATGGTTGGCCGCACTTGTTCATTGGCCGCATTGCCAAGTTCACGACTGATTACCTGAATCTCGTCGTATGACAGACCTACAAGCTTGCCACATTTGTCTTCCACACCAAAGAGGATTACTCCACCTTTGGTATTGGCAAAGGCTATCATCTCCTTTGCTATTTCCTTCTGCGAAGTAAACGATTCCTTAAACTGTACTTTCGTAGTCTCGCCACAAAGACACAGGTCTTTAAAAATATCTTCTGTCATAATGCAATTCTTTAATGCTTGTTCCACTTAGAAATGCCTGCTGGATATTTGTGAAATTGTCCAGCAGGTTATGTATCAGTACGTTTATCTCTGCCTGCACATATCTTCCTGATGGATGCAAAGATACAAAAAATATTCAATATATCATTCGTATTTAATGAAACATTCTAAAATCTGCAAGCAGTTTAATGGATTTTTTGTAATACCTCTTCTATTTATCGAAAAAAATAACAATCCAATCTTATTATCAGAGAACAAGCGAACTCTTCTGCTGCGTCATCAAACCCTCGTAATATCTATCAAGCTTATCATAACTTACAAATTTCACCCTATCCGAGATAGGCTTGAAATAGTCATGGCTCAACCTGGCTATAAACTCATCATGGCGCCTGGCATCTGCCACGATATACATACGGGCATTAAAACTCTGAGGTCAGAAAACTTACAGAGAGAATTCTGAATATCCGTAGAATGCTCCACCTCAAAGAAGCTATTGGGCATCATCACATCGCTGCCCAAAGAATTAGACTGGAACCACATGACATCTATCGTGCTGCTCCTATCCACAAATTCCTGATAAGAGAAAGGCGGAACCTTATCCAATGTGGATATTTCCCCCAATTTCACATTGATGCATTCCCGGTTCTTATCCTGAGCCGGAACGTAGGTGGCGAGCTTCTTCATATTGCCGATATATAACAGAAGTCCCTGATAATAAGAATGATTGAATTCCTGCACCTGCTCAGAATCCGAATTCGTCACATCTTGTGCCACGATACCTCTATCCGCCAGGAGACTTCTATATTCCTCCAAAGCCCACAATCCTGGACGAATGCGAAAGATTTCCTTGCGGTCTTGTACAATACGACGTATGGATGCAAATGGAGTCTTGGTATTCCATATGCAATCCTCTATCTTGAACACCTCCTGATTCAGTTGGCCGAATGTAGCACATCCACCCAACCTCTTCAAGGTCTCTATTACAGCTTCGTATTGTTTCATATCTCGCTAAGTTTTATTTCTTTCAAAACCAAAAATTAAAATCACCTTGCAAATTTACATCAATATTCAGAAAGAACAAAATAATATGTGAAAAACTTTCTGTTCTTATTCATTTTAATCCATTTTTCATTTCATCCAACCTAATTGATCTTTTTTGATCACGAAAGTTAAAGAATGATCTAATCGTTTATTTATCAGATATTTGCATTACCTTTGCACCCGGTATGATGAACAAAAAGGCGATATATCATAGGACTGACGACTTCACTCTCCTCCAAGGAGACTGTATCAGGCTGATGGGCGAATTTGATTTCAAGTTCGACATGATCTTCGCCGATCCTCCTTACTTCCTCTCCAACGGCGGAATCAGCGTGCAGAGCGGAAAAGTGGTGTGCGTGGACAAGGGGGAATGGGATAAGGGCGGTTCACCGGAACATATCGACCAATTCAACGAGGAGTGGATTTCGTCTTGCCGGGAACATCTGAAGGAGAATGGAACCATCTGGGTATCGGGAACCTATCACAATATCTTCTCCGTGGCAAACAAGCTGACACAACTGGGATTCAAAATCCTGAATGTCATTACGTGGCTAAGACTAACCCGCCGCCCAATATCTCGTGCCGATACTTCACCTACTCAACCGAGTTCGTTATCTGGGCAAGGAAAGAGAAGAAGGTGCCGCATTATTACAACTATCAGCTGATGAAAAGGCTGAATGATGACAAGCAGATGACGGATGTATGGCGACTGCCTGCCATCGCAAGATGGGAGAAATCGCAGGGCAAGAAGAGAGGAGCTGGACTCGCAGACGATTCTCCAAGATTACCGGCATCGCATCAAGGATATCGAGGTAATGGAGAAGATGGAGCAGCAGGAAGGTATGCTTCCCGGCTTCATTCTAGGGGAAGATATGCCGGGCTACGACTTGCCTTTCTGAGGAAATGTGTTTTTTTTGACACTGGCATGTGCTTCCTCAAAACTGGAGATAAGGATGATGAATGGGCTTTATACCCCAAAAAAGTGACTCAGTGACTCAGTGACTCAGTGACTCAGTTTATTTCCGACCCCCTATTGGGGTTGTTTTCTGCTTATAGATTGTAAGTATATAGATTATATATTATATATATATATATATTTATATATATAATATATCTACTATAAAGAGGGTAGAACATACGGGCTGAAATAAACTGAGTCACTGAGTCACTGAGTCACTGAGTCACTTTTGGCAGCTGATGGATATCCTTCTTAAACTTCTTACTGGAAGAACTTTAGGACAAAAAACTATATTTCGAGGAACGCAACTCAATGCTTCTTTCTTCTCTATCTTATGAGTTAGGATTATTAACGTAGTTTCAAATTGAAAGCTGCTGAAAATCGGCCCTTATCACACCTTGAAATTTGGTGGTTCCAAAAAAAAGCCGTATCTTTGCACTGTCATTCAGAGATAAGGCGCCAATCGGATGAGTGACAAAAAACTGAATTAGTAACCATTAAAAATTGAATTATTAACCCTTTAAAAACTGATTGATTATGGGACAAGGAACTAGTAAGTATCGTAAGATTACACGTACCCCTCAGACGGGTGAGAACGCAGGTAAGAAGCTCTGGTATGCTACAGCCGTGAGCGACCGTGAGATGAGTTTCGAGGACTTCGTGACTCATATCTCTGAGCACAACTCTCCATACAGCCGAGGCACTATCACGGTGTGCTGATGGATACCCTCGACTGCCTGAAGCATCTGATTCTGGACGGCAAGAGCGTTCGTTTCTCTGACCTCGGACTGTTCTCCATCGGCATGACTTCGCGTGGCGAGGTGAGCAAGGAGAAGGTGACGGCGGCTAGCGTGCAGGGCGTGCATCTTATTGTGAGAAACACGAAATCGTGGAGCAACGCCGAGCTGAAGAAGCTCACCAAGATCGTGGCATACGATGATTATACATCGGGAGCCGATGACGGCGGTGGTACGGAGAATACTCCGGGCGGAGGTGATACTAGCCAGGGCGGAGGAACATCGCAGGGCGGAGGCACTAGCCAGGGTACTGGCGGCGGAACCGATGGCGGCGATGAAGGCGGCGACAACGTAAATATGTAAATCACTAAAAAAACTGCTTATGAAGAAAGAAACTTGGAAAACTGTATTTCAGATAGTTATATCTATCTTGACCGCTATTGCCGCCTCTCTGGGCGTGACGAGCTGCATGCCGTAGAACTGCTCAAAGAATCTTAGAATTTTATTAATTACTCAAAAAAAGAGGGTGTGCCATAAATTCATGACACATCCTCTTTTTTTATTTATTCATTATTTTTATTCATCGGATTACGCGGAGTTATCGGAAGAGCATTCCTGGTGTACGGATTACGCACGGATTTTATACGGAATCTGGCCTTGCGGCCATTGGCTAGCGCCGTAGCAATATGCCTTCCGGATGCTATTACGCCTATCAGCCTAGCGGATGAACAGCAGCTCTCGATACTTCGGCAGGGTCCAGAGTTCATCGGCTACGAGAAGCTCGAGCTTGTCTATCTGATAACGGATTTCCTCCATCTTCGGAGCTACCGTATCATGATAGGCTACAGCCTTCTCGCGCTCACTCTCTATCTTGTTTGCCACCTTGCGGGCATCCACCAATGCCTCTACACCACGCTCTATCGACTCGGTGCGCTCGGCAATCTCACGGATAATCTTCACGTTGCGGGCGGTCAGTTTCTTGCCTTCCTCGCCTCCGAAGATGTGAATCATACCCTCTACATTCTTTGCCAGACGGCTCTGATAGTGGGTAGCCACAGGGATGATGTGGTTCATGGTCAGGTCGCCCATCACACGAGCCTCAATCTGAATCTTCTTGGTATAGGTCTCCCACTTCACCTCGTTGCGCGCCTTCAACTCACTCTCGCTCATCACGTTGGTCTTGGCAAACATCTCGATGCTCTCCTTGTCCAGGTAACGGTCGAAGACTACCGGGCAGGATGCCTCGCAGTCCAAGCCACGCTTCTGAGCCTCTTCCTTCCACTCGTCAGAATAGCCGTTGCCGTCGAAGCGGATAGGCTTGCAGGTCTTGATGTCCTCGCGTACAATATCTATAATAGCCGATGTCTGGTCCTCACCCTTTGCTATCAAGGCATCCACGCGAGCCTTGAAGTTCTCGAGCGCCTCAGCTACGGCAGCATTCAGCACGATGAGAGATGACGCACAGTTGGCCTCTGAACCTACGGCACGGAACTCGAAGCGGTTGCCGGTGAAGGCGAATGGTGAGGTACGGTTGCGGTCGGTGTTGTCAATCATCAGCTCCGGAATCTCAGGGATATCCAGCTCCATTCCCTTCTTGCCAGCCAGGGCGAAGAGTTCCTCCTTATCCGCCTTCTCGATATGGTCGAGCAGATCGGTGAGCTGCTTGCCCAGGAATGAGGAGATGATGGCTGGAGGTGCCTCGTTGGCTCCCAGACGATGGGCATTGGTAGCACTCATGATGGATGCCTTCAGCAGTCCGTTGTGCTTATATACACCCATCAGGGTCTCTACGATGAAGACTACGAAGCGGAGGTTATCCTCAGGAGTCTTGCCGGCTGCATGGAGCAGCACACCGGTATCGGTGCAGAGACTCCAGTTGTTGTGCTTACCCGAACCGTTGACGCCAGCGAATGGCTTCTCGTGAAGCAGCACACGGAAACCGTGCTTATGTGCCACACGCTTCATCAGACTCATCAGGAGCATGTTGTGATCTACTGCAAGATTGCACTCCTCGAAGATAGGAGCCAGCTCAAACTGGTTAGGAGCCACCTCGTTATGGCGGGTCTTGCAAGGGATACCGAGCTCGAGAGCCTGGATTTCCAGATCCTTCATGAAAGCCTGCACACGCTCAGGGATGGTTCCGAAATAATGGTCGTCCATCTGCTGGTTCTTAGCCGAATCGTGACCCATCAGGGTGCGTCCGGTGAGCATCAGGTCGGGACGAGCCGAATAGAGGCTCTCATCCACCAGGAAGTACTCCTGCTCCCATCCGAGATTGGTCTGCACCTTCTTTACCTGTGGGTAGAAATAGTGGCACACCTCGGTAGCCGCCTCGCTCAGGGTATGGAGCGAGCGGAGCAATGGAGCCTTATAGTCCAGCGCCTC
The DNA here is from genome assembly GCF_003468525.1 of Prevotella sp. AM34-19LB. Lineage (NCBI taxonomy): Bacteria > Pseudomonadati > Bacteroidota > Bacteroidia > Bacteroidales > Prevotellaceae > Prevotella > Prevotella sp. AM34-19LB. The sequence continues at coordinate 40,955 of NZ_QSIG01000015.1, forward strand.
ACCTGTATAAGATATAAAGATGGTAGGGATACAGAGGGTATCGTCGATGATGAACACAGGCGATGTAGGATCCCATGCAGAATAGCCGCGAGCCTCGAAGGTGTTACGGATACCACCGTTAGGGAAAGAGCTGGCATCCGGTTCCTGCTGCACAAGCAGCTTGCCGGAGAATTCCTCAATCATACCACCCTTACCATCGTGCTCCACGAAGGCATCGTGCTTCTCGGCAGTACCTTCTGTCAATGGCTGGAACCAGTGAGTATAATGTGTTACCCCGTTTTCTTCAGCCCAGAGCTTCATGCCGGCAGCCACGGCATCCGCGATGGAACGGTCCAGACGATTACCGTTGTCTATCACATCGATGAGTTTCTCGTACACATCGGATGGCAGATACTTGTACATCTTCTGGCGGTTGAATACATACTTGGCGAAGTACTCCGAAGGGCGCACCTTAGGAGCTTCCACCTCAACAGGTCTCTTTTTAAAGGCCTCGGCTACAACCTCAAATCTCAAATTAGCCATTCTTCTTTTATTATTTTATAAGTTTGCGGGTGCAAAGTTACGAAATAATTGGCTAACTGCTACCATTCTGCCCGTTTTTTTATGTATAATTCAAACTTTTCTTATTTTGATTACAAGATTCTGCCCACAATCTGCAACTTGAGCACAGGATAGAACTGGATTTTATCCACGATATCGGCGATGTCACCGCCATCTTCACCCATCGAATCATTGAGAGCTTTCCTGACATCTACCTCCGAGCCGTTCTGATAGATTTTCAGCTTGCCCATATACTGGCAGCCGATCTCCCAGCGGAAGCCCAGGCGGTTCTTGGGAACCACTCTTCCGAATCCCAGACCGAGATAAGGACGGAAGGAATTGCAGCGCAGGTCAGCCTTGATATCACCATTCTTGTCGAACTTGATATTGTAATCCGAGAGTTCCGCACCTACGTGGTTCAGAATCTCATCCTCATATTCAGGATATTTTCTGATAAACTGCGCCAGATCCTCGCTATGACCGCTCAACTTGGCAAGCTTGGCACCGCCGAAAGCGAAGCCGGCAGCCACGAAGAACTTACTGTTGCCGCCGAAAGGATAGATATTCGCCTTGGCATGAAAGGCTGTGCGGGAGAAATCTGCATCCACATCCACCTCTGAATCTGGAATCCTTACGGTCTGTCCCTGAACATTGATAGTGGCATCTGCCGTCAGGTTCATCTTGTCAGATATCTTGAGCATCTTAGGCAGAATATCCACGCCTGCCTCCAGCTCCACGAAATTGGAGATAGGAGCCGCCACACCTATGCTGATACCTTCGGTACCCACGCCTGCATTCAGCCCCACATGATTGAATGCAGTTCTCTTGAACTGTGCAAAACCACTTGTTGTAAATACGAGGCACAAGATGGCCATCATCAAAATCTTTTTCATCATTTCCATTATTTTTTTAATAGTTAGCATTCACATCTCACACACGTTATTTCTTCTTGCTTACCTTCCACTCGAAGAGATAGTCGATGCCCTTGATCTTTACCTTGACGAAGAGATCGGCAGCCTTGCGGTCGGTGGTATAGAGATAGCCCGAAACCACTTCGCCCGGATGGATGGTGGTGCGCTCCAGATAGCCCAGGTCCTCAGGCATCTTGTCGGAATACTTCATGCGGTTGCCGTCTTCCAGCTGCTGCATCCGGCAGATACGGGTCTGGAAATCCTTCAGCGTATTGGAGGTTCCGGCATCAAACACCTGTGCGCCCAGGTTGGCATTCACGTTGTTCTCGCGTTCGGTCTGCACAATCGCCTTGTTCTTTACCGCACGCTTAGCCACCTTCTTCTTGAACTTGAAGATTTTCTTGTCATACTCATCAGCGCCCACCAGTTCGAAATCCTTTCGCTTGCCGCCCTTCATATCGTAGATTTCAATCTGAGAAGGGTCGATATCCACATTGATCATACTCTTGTTGACGATGAAGACGCCGATTTCGCGGTAATCGCCGATGTTCTCATCCACCATCGAATTGCTCACGCCCACGATGAGTCCGTTCTTGTTGTAGTAAGGCCATGCCACACCGTTCTTATACTCGGTGAGGATTTCATCAGGCGAAGGGGTTTCCAGGATAGGCTGGTGGTCGGTGAGCGAATACTTGGAATAGTTGCCGTCGGCATCCACCACTACATAAAATCCTTCAGGGATATCATTCTTGTAGGGAGTAAGGGTGCATACCCTGCCGTTCTCCGTGAAAGAGGCTCCTACCCCCATCTTCTTGCCCTGGTTCATGAAGAAATGCTCCTTCACGTTGCCGTTATTATAATAAGAGGTATATTCGCCCGAGAGCAGTCCTGCCTGATAGGTCTTCTTCTGCTCTACCTGTCCATCCTTGAAATAGGTGGTAAAGGTACCGGCAAACTGGCTCTTGGCATCATCCTTCTTGTCGAGGACCACAAAGCTGCCTTCGCCCTGCAGTTCGCCACTCATATAGTAGGTGCGGAACTCCTTGGCTGCAGTAGAATCAGCAGGATAGAGCGCCAGGCGATAATAGTTGGCGAAAGCTTGTTAGGGGTTACCTTCCAGCTCTTGTTGTAATAGAGGGTGTCCAGCCGGTCTTGCGGAACGGGAGGAGTTTCTGGCACGATTTTCTCCTGCGCCAGGGCTGTCTGTCCTCCGAAGAGGGCAATCATCATGATGATGACCGAATACTTATTTTTCATCATAATTATTTATGTTTTTAAATACTTAAGAATCTATCTATCAGTTTCTTTCTATAGAGTCTGCCCACCTTTACATAGTCGATTTCATCGAAAGGGGGATAGAAATGGCATACATTGTCAACCACCTCGATGAGGTAATTGATGTTGACGATGAACTTCTGGTTTACCTGCATGAAATGAGGGGCGAGCGCAAGCAGGTCGGTGCTCTTCACGCTGCGTTTCAGCCTGATAGGCTTTCTGTTATCAGCCACCACCACCTCCCAGCATCTCACTTCGTGATTATACTGGAAGAGGCAGACATTCTCCTTATCCACCAGCCTGAAATCCACGGAGTTGGTATAGAAGAGCAGCTTGCCGTTAGCAACGGGTGCATTCTTCACGCCAGCCCCTACCACTCTCTCAGCCTCTTTTTCTGCCTCTTTTTCTGCCTCTTTTCCAGCCTCAAGCTCTTTTTCTGCCTCTTTCTCTGCTTCTTTCTCCAGTCGTCTGACGATGGTATCCAGCTCCTGGGGATTGATAGGCTTGAGCAGCACATCGAATGCCTGCTTGCGGAAGGCTGTCAGGATATATTCATCGTATGCCGTGTACATCACCACCTGGCAGCGGCGGTGCACGAATCCCGACAGTTTATCCAGGAAATCCAAGCCATTCACATCGGGCAGCTGGACATCCAGGAAGAGCACATCGGGCTGGTACCTGTTTACCATCGCCAGACCGTCAAGCCCACAGAGCGCGCATCCCAGCACCTCCATATCGTATTTCGTTTCCAATAAATCAGCCAAAGCCTTGCCTGAAGATTTATCGTCGTCTATGATTACAACTTTCATACACCTTATTATATTGTTTATATTCAAATTTCGCAAGTCCAGCTACATCACGAAGCCATCGGGTATGCATACCTGCGCCAGGCATCCTGCCACGCTGCCGTCTTCTGCCTTCCTGTTCTGCAGCGAGAAGGTCATCTTGTGGCGATTATGCTCGTTCACCACTGCCAGGGTCTGGGTGATGATACCCAGTCCGGTACGCTTCTTTCCCTTCTGGCGGATATCGAATCCCCTGCCGTTATCCAGCACGGAAACCACGGTATAGCCCGGCTGCTTTCTGCCTACCTTTACCTGCAAGCTCTTCCTTCCCTCCCAGCCTCTCAGTCCGTGAACCAGGGCATTCTCTACAAGAATCTGGACAAACATCGACGGGATATACGTATTCTCCACATCCACTTCGGGATCTATCTGCAACGAGAAATCGAAATCATCGCCCATCAGCGGAGTTTCCACCGCCAGATACTGCTTCACGAAACCGATCTCTGCGGCAAGAGATACCTTCGACTGGCAGGACAGATCCAGGTTGCTGCGTATCAACCGGGCAAGCCCCATCAGCTCGTCGGCTTCCGCCGTACCGGCATGCAGAATCTTGTTGTTGAGGACATTGAACACGAAATGAGGGGAGATTCGATTTCTCGCTCCTTCCAGCTTCAACTGCAGTACGCGATGCCTGCTCTCTTCGAGCCGCTTGCCGGAGCGCATGCTCTTGATGACGAAGAACATGCACAGCAGCAGAATCAGCAGCACTACAGCCAGGGCGATAGATCGGGTCTGGTTCAACTGTGCCGTCTTGTGCTCAAGCACCAGGTCGTGGTGCAGTTTCAGCGTATCCTGGGTAAAGCGGTCCATGATTTCAGAAGCTCTCATCTTGATTCTGTTGTGCTCCAGCGAATCATTCTTCAGCATATCCCTGCGCAGATTCTCGAATGCCATGCGGTAATCGCCCTTGGCGAGGTAATATCGCTGCAGATACTGATTGCGGATCTGGCGCAGGTTGAAGGCTACGAGATTGCTGAGATCCTCTCCGAACTGCTGTCTCTCGCTGTCCAGAATGCGGGTAACGGCCGCCATATCTCCCTTCTTCACCTCCTGACCGATATGAATCGTATTACAATAATATACCGCCTCTCTATCGTGGTTGGCCACCATGAAAGGCTCGCTCTCGGCAAGATATTTCTCCGACTGGGCTATGCTGTCCAGATTGAGATACACATCTGCCATATTCAGCTTGCAGAGATACATGTCGAAGCAGTCGCCCTTCTTGTGCTTCTCCAGCAACTGCTTCAGCTGCAGGAATTTGCGGAGCGACTGGGCATAGTCTTTCTTATAATAGTAGTAGTTGCCGTAATTGTTCAGGTAATACGCCTGCATAGCCAGCGACATCTGCGGGAGATGGTCTTCCGTCTGCTGATAGCACTGGAGCGATGCATCAAAATCATTGAGTTTCAGGTAGATGGTGGCCAGACCCACATAGAGGGAGACATTCTCCTCCTTAGGCAACTGGAGGGAATCTACCAGAAAGAGCGCACGGCGATACCAGGAGGCAGCCTGCGACAACTGATTCTTGAAGAGATAGGCATCACCCAGGTTGGCACAGATACTAGGCGCCTGATGCTGCACATCGCTACGCATGGAATAGGCATAGGCAGACTGGTAGAGCGAAACCACCTCGTCTGCCTTGCGATGAAAATTATGATAGTTGATGCCCTGGCAGTTGTAGGTATAGGCAAGAAGTCCGTTGCGGCGCGGAGTATCGGGCTGACGGAGGGCGAAGCGCAGGGTGCGGTCCACATAACCTACCGTAGAATCGGGCGTTGCCGACTGGCAGAACCATCTTCCCTTCCTGGCATAATACTCATAAAACGTGAGGCTGTCTTTCGCCAGCTTCATACCTTTTTCTATTTCCGTCTTAGCCTGCGACGACTGCGCATTGAGGAGTTCATCGAGCTGATGCAGTTTTTCGATACGCAGGTTATCAGCAGTTTCCTCTGCCGATTTCCGGCAGGAAGCCAGGATCATCAGCAGAGGCAAGAGAGGCAGGAGAACCTGCCAGAGGCAAAACTTATCATTTTTCATCATTTCTATTATTTTCTACAGAACTTTCGCAGTGCTGGACTGCGAAAGTTAAGTTTTCTACGAATTTACCTTGCAAATATAGGCAAATTAACGCAGACGAGCAAGCTTTTTGAATATTTTTTTCTTCTTAAAGTCATCAACATCATCAACAATGCCATGAACACAAAAGTTAAGCTGTGAAATTTCCGTCTCATAAGCCTTACATGTTTATCAGTTAATACAAAAATAGAATCTTATTGATTGAACAAATAGAATCTTATTGATTGAACAAATAGAATCTTATTGATTGCAAAGATATATAAAAAAATGTATATTCGCAACCTCCCTTTTCGGGTCATCGTGCCTGTTTGTTATCAAATGCGTTTAAACGTCGTTTTTTCGGGCTTATTCGACAATAAAAAAAACAAACTATACGGTTAAAACGGGCTGAAAGCCCAAAAGCTCTTAGCCCAGGGCATCGCCTGGGTATAATAGCAATCAATAAGACGCCCTGTAAGGGCAAAAGCTTTGTTTATTGCTTGGTTCTTTAAAGCTTTTGCCCTTACAGGGCGACGGGTTTGCGTCCATAATTACCCAGGGCGATGCCCTGGGCTAGGAGCTTCTGCCCTTTCAGGGCGTATTGGGTAATTTCAACCGTGCAGGTCGCCTCATCAGTACTATCATGGCAACCTCTCTGTAACGTCTTTGCGCCTTGTAAGTACTATCGCTGTTGCTTGTAAGTACTATCATTGTTGCATCGGTTTCACGTAAAAAGTCTTCGGAGTAACCTTTACTTGTTATCGGAAGAATTAATACTATAAGCCGGGAAAACCTATATCTTCAGCCGCACAACAGCTGTTGTGCGCTTGCATAACAGCTGATATGCGCTCGCCCACCACCTGTTGTGCAAGCGGATATCAACTGGTGGGCGATGAGTTATTGGATATAACGGATGCTTGAGATTACTCATCAAGCATCCGTTTTGCAAATCACCTACTTCATTTTCCACCCATCAATGGTTCCCGTCTTCGATGAGAAGTTGCAGCCTATCTGATAAATCTTTCTTCCATCTGCAGCATATTCCCTGGCGTAGCCATTTCCTCTATCTGCTTCAGGGCTTCCTCTGCCGAACCATCACGCTTGAACTCGAAGATGTAGATATAATTCTGTGTCTCTACCACGCAATCTACCCTACCTTCGCTTTGCTGCTTTTCGATAAAGACCGTGAAACAGCTAATCATTCTCAATACGAGATAGAATGTGTATTGGAAATAACGTTCCTTCTCTCTTTCATCATCCTTGCGACGCTGCGTGTATGGAATGCTGGCAAAGAAAGAAGTCAAGAGATTCTCCAATTCCTTGCAATCGCCTTCTTTCATTACTTTTACAACCTGGACAACCCATGCATCCGTAGATTCTGAAGGTTTCAAATAACTTGTTGCCAACATGGTCAAAAAACCATGTTTTACCTCATCATTCGGAAAATCCAGAAGATAGGAATTAGTATCCATTTCCCAATCCTTGATGGTAAGATAACCGCTCTGATAAATCATTGGCAGAGGTGCCTCTTTGTCTGCCTTATAGTCAATAAAGCTGCTTACAGGATAATACTTATTGACGATTTCGTTGATATTTTCGTCGAAATGCGTCAACAAACGAACCAGATAAGTTGGCGAACCTGTGCGGAACCAATAATCATCCAGCCTATTCTTGCCAAAGGCATTCAAGATGCTGAAAGGATTGTAGATATCAAGCATATTGGGACTGAAGTGGTAACCATCAAACTTCCTCTTCAGCTTGTGCTTCATTCCTTCCTCTGTGGTCTTATATCTCACAGCCATTGCTTTAATCTGTTCCTCGAAAGTAGAATACAACTCCTCTTCCGTAATGCCACAAAGTGCCTCATAATGCTCATCCATACTGATGTCGTTAGGCTGGTTGAAACCACTAAACACGCTCACCTGCGAAAACTTGGTGACACCAGTGAGCAAGACAAACTGTAAATAAGCATCGGCAGCCTTAAAGACACTATAGAAACCTTTCAAGATTTCACGATGCCAGTCCTCGAGCAATCGCTCCTGACCATCAATCGTTGTCTTAATATTCGTATCAAGCACATCCAGCAATGGCTTGTCGTATTCATCTATCAGCACAACAGCACGGAGACCAGTCTTCCGATGAGCCTCCTTCAATACACTTACAAATCTATCCCCCAAAGTTACACTATACTCATCCTTTCCATAAATTGCTTCTTGTCTTTCCACAAAAGACATCAGTGTTTGTTCCAACACACCAGGATTAGTAAAGTTATTACCATTAAAGTCGAGGTGGAACACTGGATATTGCTTCCACTCCTTCTCCTGCTTGTCGATGGCAAGCCCCTTGAACAACTCCTTCTTGCCTTCAAAATAACACTTCAAGGTAGAAACGAGCAATGACTTTCCAAATCGTCGTGGACGACTCAGAAAGTATATTTTACCTTTAGTCACTAAGTCATAGACCAATGCCGTCTTATCGAGATAAACATAATCATCTTCTATGATTTGTTCGAAGTCCTGTATTCCTATAGGATATTTCATATTGCTGCCATTTTATGTCGAGTAAGTAGAGGGAATTTCACCCTCCCTTCTCTCGGAACCGTGCTTGACAGTCTCCCATCACACGGCTCTTCGTACTTAACTCTTTTGTTTATTAGTTTATATTCTTTATTAACCTAGACGTGGATAGGGTACAAATCCCTTCACCTTCTGTCTCAGGACACACTATCTGAGGGCAAAGATAATACTTTATCTCCTAATCTCCAAAACTTTTCAAGAAAAACTTCTACCATACAGGTATTTGAAAGTAGCTTTCTATAGACACAGGATTATGCTGGTGCTCCAAAAAAATCCCTTGCAACATTGCTGCTGCAAGGGATTCGCCATTTTTCTACCTTAAATGGTTATACACTACATAAACTTTAAAACTAAAACTTAAAATCTATATACTACAAAACTGTTCGCCTTCATCTTCACATTCAAGACGTTGCCGTTAGCCTGAGCATCTGATACAACAGGAACAACCACATTCTTGTTGTCAATTTTGTTCTCTGCCTGAATATCATCAGCATGAAGAACAGTCATCTTGCCAGGGTTCAACTTCTTGATGCCATTGAAGGTAACGTTGATTTCCTTTGCCTCGTTAGAGGTATTGGCAATCTTCACGATGTAGCTCTTGGTAGCCTTGTCGAAACAAGCGGTGGCATAGAGACCATTCTCGCCAGCTACAGCCTTGCCGTTCTCGGTAAGCTTCAATACGTTGGTACCCTTGTTCTCGCCGTAGAGCTGCTGAACATAGTAGTTGGCAGAACGCACAGAGCTGAGATTATCAAACCAGATGAGGTCCGGACGCCACTGCCATCCCTCAACGTGAGCGAAGAGAGGAGCATAGGTAGCCTGATAAACCACATCGGCATTGCGCTCCAAGCCGGTCATGAAGGCAGCCTCTGAAAGCGCAGCCTCCCAAGAGTTAGGGTCGTGCTCGGCATGAGCTGCATACTCGCCGGCAAATACCTTAGGACCCTTGCGGTCGTACTTGTCGTAACGGCTGGCATTGCTGCGGAACCACTCAGGGCTCTTGTAGTAGTGCTCATCTACCATATCTACGCCCAACTTGCGCATCTGCTCCCAACCATAGTCGAAATCCTTGCCGTCGGCAGATGGACCTGATGAACCGCAGATCTTGATCTTAGGATACTTGGCATGGATCTGCTCCATAAACTTCTGCAGACGCTCAGGGTACATAGGTCCCCACTGCTCGTTACCGATACCTATCTGCTTCAGGTTGAATGGAGCAGGATGGCCCATATCGGCACGGAGCTTACCCCACTTGGAGGTGACAGGACCATTGGCAAACTCGATGAGGTCGAGTGCATCATCGATATAGCTCTGGAGATCCTTGACAGCTACATGCGCATTAGGATCCTTATCATCGTTCTGATACTGGCAAGCCAGACCTACTGAGAGAATTGGCAATGGCTCAGCACCAATCTTCTCTGAAAGGAGGAAGTACTCGTAGAAGCCCAAGCCCAAAGACTGATAGTAGTTAGGGAAAAGGCGATGTGGGAAGGTATCTCTCCAGCGGTTCTCGTTCAGTGGGCGGTTCTCTGGAGCACCCACAGAGTTCTTCCACTCATAACGGGTATCGAGGTCGGTTCCCTCTACGATACATCCGCCAGGGAAACGGAAGATGCCTGGCTTCAGGTCGGCGAGATCCTGTACGAGGTCGGCACGGAGACCATTCCAGTTATCTTCTGGGAAGAGAGAGATGTGGTCGAGATCTACGCTCTCAGAACCTTTCTCCAGATATATGCGCATCAAACCCTTGGCATCAGTCTGAGGAGAGGTCAGGGTAGCTGTAAGCTTCTGCCACTTGTTGTTGGTGATATTGATGACCTGCTTGGCAATGACATCATTCTTGGAATTGACCAGCTCCACACGGATCTTGCCCTGCTTGCCATCGATGAGATGAAGACGGCCATATACGGTGAAATCGTACTTCATATCCTTCTTCAAGCCCATACCGAAGAAACCGCGGTTCTCCAAACCGGTCTGCTTCTCACGCGCACCGGCACTCTCGAGAGTTACATAATGAGGGTTGCGGTCGAAGGCTGGCTTCACGTCATTGAGGGTTACGTTGCCGAATGTATTCCATCCCATCAGGCGCTGTGGGAACTCGAAAGAACGGTTTTCCACCATCTCAGCATAAAGACCGCCATCGGCACCGAAGTTGATATCCTCGAAGAAGATACCATACATGGTAGGCTGGATTTCTACTCCAGGCTTGTTTGCCTGAACCATAAACTGATGCTGTGCGAAAGCTCCGAGCGAAGACATCGCCATCAGCATTGCTGCGAAAATTTTAGCTTTTCTCATATTGCTTTGTTATTGTTGTTTTGTAGGTTTGTTTATATTTCTGTGAGGGAATTACTTCCAACTTCCCCACATGCGTATTTTTATACCGGTGCAAAGATACAAAAAATCCACCCCAAATGAGGTGGATTTTCTGATATAATATATTGGATTTTTGCTCAAATCTCTGTTTTTCTACTATTTACCCTGTGGAATAAGAGTAAATGTGAAGGTCTTGTTGCCATAATGTACACGATACTTCTCCAAAGGCCAAGCACCCCAAGAGTTCTCGCCGCCTACACCCATGTGGGCAGAATCGAGGAAGAGGTTGGTGAACTTAGACTTCTTCAGGTCGAAGCTGTGACGCTGCTCCTTGTCGTCGCCATCGTCGAGCTCCTCGGTATCGAAGTGGATAGCGCTGGCATAGAATGGAGTGCAGCTCTTCACCTGCAAGCCCATACCGGTAGCATCGGTCTGCTTCCACCAGCGGATATCGCTCTTGGTACCACTCTCCTGTGGACGGATGTATGGGAAGTACTGGTTGTCGGCATCATCTGTATAAACACCGATGCGCATGCAGTCCTTGCGGTCGGAGTAGTTCTCGATAGGACCACGACCGTAGTAGTTGCTCTTCTCCATGGTGTATGGCATCTGCATCAACATACCGAATCGGAACATATCGCTTACCTTAGCACCCTCTGTAGCCTTGAAGTCTTCTGTTACCTTCACGGCACCCGTATTGGCGAATACTACGTAGGTGATATCCATCTGACCCTGAACCTCCGGCATATCGAATGATGTGAGGATCGTTACAGAGTTGGTCTTCTTATCCTTCTTCACGTCGATGTTCTTCAGGTTCATCTGAGGGTTCTTCCAAGCCTTGAACTTCTTCTGAAGGCCTGCACCCATATCGTTGTCGGTAGGAGCACGCCAGAAGTTTGGCTTCAGGGTACCACCCTCGCCGAGCAATGACTTGCCATTGTAAGCATACTCAGAGATAAGACCGGTAGAACGGTCGATCTTGAAGGTGAGGTTAGGTGTGGTAACAGCTACCACATTGTTCTTCTTGGCAGCAAGCTTCATCTTCTTCTTGCCATGTCCCTGAGCCAGCATCTTGCTGCAGTCGCCAGAGCAAGCCTGCTTGGTAACTACCGGCAGCTGGGCATAAGCCATCACCTGACCGGCTGTGAGCAATGGTTCAGCCTCCTTCAGACGGAAGTCGATGTTGAGGAATACCTCCTTGCCCTTGATCTTGCTCTTGTCGTAAGGGATGGTGAAGTTCTTGGTCTGCTGTGCAGGAACATCGAGGTCGGCGATGGTACCATTCTGAGTCTCTACGCCATCCTCTTCCAGGCTCCATGCCAGGGCATAGTTGCTCAGGTCGCGGAAGAAGTTCTCATTATGTACGCTTACCTCGCCAGTCTCGGCATTCACCATCTTGGCCCAGATGTTCTGGTACTGATAAGCCACCTCGTAAGCATGAGGTTCATCTGACGGTTTGGACCGATGATACCATTACAGTTGAAGTTATTGTCGCTAGGATCATACTTGTTGTAATCACCACCATAGCAATATTCTATCTTGCGAAGCTCCTCATTGTTCATCTTGTAAGGCAGGATGCTCATAGGCTTCACGATATTGCGGTGCAATGCCTGATCTACGAAATCCCAGTCGAAACCACCCTGGAGGATAGGATACTTGCGGATCAGATTCCAGTAATCGCTCAGGTTACCGCCAGAGTTACCCATGGTGTGGTTGTACTCACACTGGATGAGTGGCATCGGACTGTTTGGATCCTTGGCATACTTCTCGGAAGCTGCTACAGGATAGTACATAGGGCAGAAGATATCTGTACCCTCGCCACGGCGAGCCTGCTCGTACTGAACAGGGCGGGTCTTGTCCTGGCTCTTGATCCACTTGTAAGCCTGCAGGAAGTTGTCGCCCATCACGGTCTCGTTACCCATGCTCCATGTTACGATGGAAGGATGGTTGTAGAACATAGACACATTGTGCTGGTTGCGCTCCATGATCTGCTTGGCAAACTCAGGCTTCTTGGCAGCCGCATCGTCGCCATACTGGAAACCATGGCTCTCCTGGTTAGCCTCAGCCACAACATACAATCCGTACTTGTCGCAGAGATCATACCAGCGAGGATCGTCTGGATAGTGGCAGGTACGAACGGCATTGATGTTCATGCGCTTCATCATCATGATGTCCTGAATCATGCGCTGCTCACTTAAGTTGTAGCCCTCATCAGGATCAATCTCATGACGGTTGGCACCCTTCAGGAGAACAGGCTGGCCATTGACCAGGAACTGCTTGTTCTTGATCTCCACCTTGCGGAAACCTACCTTTACCTGTACAATCTCGTATGGCAAGTACATACCGCCATTCTGGATAGGAGAAACTACGAGGGTATAGAGGTTAGGAGTCTCAGCACTCCACTTGCGAACATTCTTCACGCGGAGCTGATACTTAGCCACACCATTCCTTACATTATCGGTACCTGTAACGATTACCTCCTTGCCATCTGGGTCGTAAAGACCGAAGTATGCCAGGGTATTGCCCTGCACCTTGGCTGTGATGTTGAGGTAACCATCCTTATAGTTGTTCTTCAACTCTGTCTCTACACGGACATCGAGCAGGCGATGATCCTTAGAACGGGCATAGAGATAGTTCTCACGTGCCGGACCGCTCAGACGCCAGAAGTCCTGATCCTCACACCATGAACCATCACACCAGCGGAATGTCTGGAAGGCGATGAGGTTCTTGCCCTTCTTCAGGAATGGAGTGATATCAAACTCAGCGGCAACCTTGCTATCCTCTGCATAACCGGCAAACTTTCCGTTTACATAGAGATAGATGTTGGAGGTTACACTACCGAAGTGAGCGATGACGCGCTTGCCATTCCAGTTGGCTGGGATATTGATTTCACGGCGATAGGAACCTACGTGGTTGTCCTTGGTAGGAACAGCTGGTGGCTGCTGGTCGAAGTGGCCACGCCATCCGAAGCCCACGTTTACATACTCTGGCTGGCCATAGCCCAACATCTCCCAGTTGCCTGGCATCTGGATGTTGTTCCATTTAGAGTCATCAAGGTCAGTCTTGTAGAAGTCAGTAGGACGCTGATCTGCATTGGCTACCCAGTTGAACTTCCATGTGCCCTCGAGCGACAGGTAGTTCATACTCTTCTTCTTGTCAAGATACTCAGCACCTGTTCCAGGGAAGTCGTTAGGATCGTAAGCGAAGTGCATTGTGTGCAGAGGCAAACGATTGATTTCATTCACTTGGAGGTCGTGCCACTCTGTGAAAGTTGGCTGCTGGATGGCTACCGTCTTTACAGACGACTTAATGGCAGCCTTCGGTTTTCTTGCACCAAAGGCCACCATTGCCAATCCTGCCATACTCAATGTTACGAACAGTCTTTTATTCATTACTATTATAGTTTTGTATTAAGATATTTATCATATTCACAAGCGGCGAGAAGCATCGCTCCCACCCCGAAGTTTGCCTGGGAATTGGCATCTACGGTCTGTCCTGGGATGGCTCTTTCGCCGATTGGCTGAACATAGCCCACCTTGCCGTCTTCCTGAACGGCTGTTTCCGTGAGGTAAGTCCAGGCGCTGTCTATCACCTTCTTATATTCTTTTCTGTTGAGATAACCATTGTTTACTCCCCAGAGCATTCCGTAGGTGAAGAAGGCGGTACCGCTGGTCTCGGGTCCCGGAGCATGCTCAGGATCCATCATCGAGCGAGTCCAGTAACCTTCCGGCTGCTGGCATTCTGCCACAGCCTTAGCCAGCTTCTGGAACTTATCTACGAAGAACTGATAGTGCTTGTAGTCCTTTGGCATATCCTGGAGCACCTTTGCCAGACCGGCAAGAACCCAGCCATCGCCGCGAGCCCAGAAATCCTTCTTTCCGTTGGCACTCTTGTGCTTCGGATAGATGTACTTTCCATCGCGGAAGTAGAGGTTGGTCTCCTTATCGAGCATAATCTCGTCGGTGGTGAGGAGGTTATCGTAGAGCTTGTCGAGATACTTCACATCGCCGGTAAGCTTGTACATCTTGGTCATCACAGGCATCACCATGTAGAGAGCATCACTCCACCACCAATAGTCTGTCGGCTCTGAGTAAGCCTCGTAGTGCATCACCTCCTTGGCACGCTTCACCATGAATTCCGAGGCTGCGGCATTGCCCTTGACTGCTTCGATGTTGTAGAGGTCGATGTAGGTCTGGAAGCAGATCTGCCAGTCGCCGAAGAGTACGTGATCCTTACCCTCGCCGTATGCTTATACTTCCACTTGGCTGGATTGGCCTCAGTGGCACCGGTCCAGTCGTTATGCTCAGCCCAGCGGATGGTGTAATCCAGCATCTTCTGGTCTTTCAACATCTTATATACCTCCATGTTGCCGGTATGATAAGCGGCGTTGTCCCAGAAGGCACGCACCTCAGGCTTGTTGTTAGCCTGCCAGTAATTGTTTACCTTCGTGATGAGTGCTACCACCTGCTCGTGGTCCCACTTTCTGGAAGCCTTCACCTCCTTCTTATTCTGTTTCCTGACCTTGGCGGTCTTCTTGGCAGGCTGCGCTGCGCTCAAAGGCAAAGCCAGGGCTGCAGCTGCTACCAACATCATCAATATCTTGCGCATTATATTAACTCTAAACTATAAACTGTAAACTCAAAACTGTTAATTGTAAACTCTAAACAGTAAACTCTTAACTGAAAATTACCACTTGTCCTTGGTGACAATCTCGTCCGTCCAGTGATGATCCTTAGGGAACTGCTGATTGTTCCAAGCCTTCACCTGGGTCCAAGGTTGTGCTGCATCGGTCCAGAACGGATGATCGGCAGGCAGGCCGAGAGGCATGAAGGCAAGGGTGGTCATATAGAGCGAACCGTTGTTGGTGTACCAGTCGGCTACGTTCTTCTGGGTATTTCCGCAGAAACCGATAGAGAGATACCCCTTCTCATTGAAGTTGTTCTCCTGGTCGAACATGCGATGGAGCACCTTGGTCAGGGCTGCACGCACCTGTCCGTTGCTCAAATCCTTAGGCAACTTCTGATACCATGCCATCAAGGCAAGCGGCTGCATGGTTGCCATACGGTAAGGAATGCTTCTGCCGAAAGCCGGGAAGGTTCCTTCCGGAGAGATGAATCTCTCGAGGATGATGCTGTACTTCTGGCAGCGCTTCAACTCCCGGTCGTAGTACTTCTGATAGTCGAGGCGGGAATTCACCTTGGCATCCACCATCGCCTGGAGTGTTTCCAGATACATCGGATGGAACACATAGCTGCTGTAGTAATCGAATGCGAACGAAGGACCATCCGCATACCAGCCATCACCCACATACCACTCCTCTACCTTGCGGCAAGCCGAATTCACACGGTATTCATCGAAATCGCCACCCGCCTTTGCCATGAAGCTCTCGATGGTAGAAGAGAAGAGAAGCCAGTTGGTATAAGGAGGATCGATGTGGCGGAGCTTGGCAAACTCCTTCAGGTATCGCTGCTTGGTCACCTCATCCAAAGGCATCCAGAGTGTATCGTAAGCTCGGAGGAAACTCTCGGCGATATAGGCAGCATCTACCAGGTTCTGACCGCCGATGCCCCAGCAGAGATAGTCAGGACTCTGAGGATCTACGGCATTCCTGTAGGAAGCCAAAGCCCACTCACGCAGCTGCTTGCGCTGCTTGCCTTCGGCAGTAGCATCATCAGGGAGAGTCAGCCAGGGAGCCACGCCAGCCATCAATCTGCCGAAGCACTCCATATAGAGCACTTTTCTGTTGCGGTTGTCGAAGCTTGGACTGAACTCCGTCAACATATTCTTCTGCAGCTCGCCCTTTGCCATATTCTCCAGCACGGGCTGAGCCATCTTATAGGCAAGCGAGCACCAATATTGGCGGTCGCTCTGCTGCTGTGCCTTCTTCTTTGCTGCGCTGATTCCCACGAACGGAACCAAAGCCAGAAGAAGGGTGATCATGATATTCTTATATATATGAATCATAGATAGTTGCAATTTTATGAGTTTGTTGAATTCTGTTAAACGATGATTGCAGTATTATCATTTCATGCTGCAAATGTAATTAAAATAATTTAGAAACGAGCAGAGCGACCGTGTTTTTTATCATTTTTTCAACACTGGAGCACCATTTTCCCAGGAAATAGGCACCCAGAGATGACGACTGTCGCGCAAATGTTTCGGATTCCACATATCTGCCATAAATACATAGTCGGCGCCATGGAACATCTTCTTCTGTGCTGCAGTTTCCACCTTATATATATAGGTACCCTGTGCACCGAAGGTCTTGTCGGCACCCTCGCCACGGCAAGGATTAGGCAACTGCTCCCAAGGGCCGAAGATATTCTTAGCCTTGAACATGCGAGCTGCATTGGGAGCCCAACCGGTACATCCGCTGGTAATCATCCAGTAGGTGCCATCCTGCTTGAAAATGGTTGGAGCCTCGTTCTGTCCGCCGGCAGCTACTCGTACGTAGCAACCGTTGTGCTGCATGTAGTCATCTGTCAACTGTGCAATCTGGAGTGTCAGGTTTTCCTCAGAAGAATAGATGTGGTAAGCCTTGCCATCATCATCGATATAGATGGTCATGTCTCTCGCCATCTGTCCACCCTGGAAGTCTCTCATCCAGAACATGCCCCGCTCTATCTGAACGCGCCAAGCTGGAGTCCACCACTTTTTCAGTTCCGGGAAGAGGAGCTGATGCTTGAGGTCGGTGGTATCCGGTTTTGAGAATCCGATAGGATAGATTCCAGGATTCACTCTTCCTGAGCGAACGAACTTGAATGGTCCGAAAGGAGTATCGCTGGTTGCCACACCATAACGGGCAGCAGCATATCCCTTTCCCTTCAATTCGAGATGGAACCACATGACGAACTTCCTGGTCTTCTGATTGTAGAGAACCTTAGGGCGCTCGATGATGCAACCACCCTCGATGTCGCTGCCAGGTTCATCAGATACAGGGAGCACCAATCCATGGTTGGTCCATTTCTTGAGATCCTTGGAAGTAAAGCAGCTTACGCCGAGAGAGCTGTAAGGCTTGCCATTCTCCGAGCGGCTTTCGCCATACCAATAATAGGTACCCTTGTAGTTGAAGATGTTGCCGCCGTGCGCATTGATATGCTTGCCGGTATTGTCCTTCCACACACCTCCGTCCATCGGAGCCTGCGCTAGAGTTGGGAGACAGGACATCATCCACAACACTATAAATGTGAATAGTTTATTCATTTTGCTGATGTTATTATTAAGTTAGTGAAACGCTAATTGTTTATTTCGGTTACAAAATTAGGAAAAAAGCCCCTTTTAGGGGGCTAATATTCGGTATAAAAGGGATACAAATCGAGAAAATGCAGGAAAAACAAACGCAACCCATCGATTTTTCACACATTTCCACGACTAATAAATATCTTCCCTATTCACTATTCTGCGCGAAATGACTTTTTTACCCTACTTCGCGCAAAATAGTGACTCATTATTTTGCGCAAAACGATATTTTTAGTATCTTTGCAGCCGAGATAATCTTGTTTTCGTGTAATTTTCATCAAACAATAACCTTGTTTTCGTGTAATTTTCACCAAACAATAATCTCGTTTTCGTGTAAGGAATGTATTTATCAAACCTATTTTAGAGAAGTTTATAATGAAAAGGAAAATATACGATAAGCTTGTCGAGTGGAAGCAACAAAGGAAAGGTGAAACCGCATTGATGGTGGAAGGAGCCAGACGTGTAGGAAAAAGCTATATGGTGGAAGAATTTGCCAAGAAGGAATATCGCAGCTATATTCTTATCGACTTCAACAGAGTCGGGGAAGATGTCAAACACCTATTCGACATTTATCTCGACAATCTAGACATGCTCTTTATGCACCTGAGCATTTACAGTGGCAAAAAGCTATATCCTAGAGAATCACTCATCATCTTTGATGAAGTACAATTCTGTCCACGTGCACGTACAGCCATCAAATATTTGGTTGCAGACGGCAGATATGATTATATAGAGACAGGTTCATTAATCTCTATTCGAAGGAATACAGAAAACATTCTGATTCCTTCCGAAGAAGAAACCATCTATATGTATCCTATGGACTTCGAGGAATTCTTATGGGCAAATGGTGACGACATGATGATGGATTTCATCAGAAACCAATTTGCCAACAAACAACCTTTAGGACAAGCCTTGCATCGAAAGGTCATGGATTACTTTAGGCTATACTTGATTGTTGGTGGTATGCCACAAGCTGTCCAGAAATATATAGACACGCATAGTTTCGAAGACACAGACAGAGTAAAAAGGCAAATACTCACCTTATACCGCAACAGTATTTACGACTATGCAGGCAACTATGCAGAAAAGGTAGTAAGCATCTTTGACCAGATTCCTTCACAGCTCCAAAAGCATGAGAAAAAGTTCAAGTTGGCAGATTTAAGCAAGGATGCTAGAATGCGTGATTACGACAGTGCTTTTCTGTGGCTAAAAGATGCCATGATTATCAATACGTGTTACAACACGACAGAACCGAGTATCGGACTTAATCTAAAAAGAGAAGACTCAACTCTGAAATGCTATATGGCAGACACAGGATTGCTTATCAGTCACGCTTTTGACGAACGAGGCATCATATCCGAAGAGTTATATCAAAAGATACTGAAGGACAAACTCGAAATGAACTCAGGTATGCTCATTGAAAACATTGTTGCTCAGATGCTCAAAGCCTCAGGTCATCATCTGTTTTTCTACTCTAACAACGACAGAGAAGACAAAGATTCTAGGATGGAGATCGATTTTCTCATTGCCAAAAGCAAGACCACATCTCGGCACAACATATCTCCTATAGAAGTAAAATCCACAGTAAGGTACACCACGACCTCGCTGACTAAATGTATAAAAAAATACGATAAGTATTTAGCGACTCCATACGTTATTCATGCAGCAGATCTGAAAATAGAAAATGGTATCGAGTATTTACCTTTATATATGGTTCCATTACTATAACGCACCGAGTCTTCACTATGGAAGACTTGTTCAAATACCTATTAATTGATATTATTAGTCGTGGAAATCTATTGTTTTTTCGCACATTTCCACGATTAATAAATTATTTATTTGTATCTTTGCTACACAACAAACAATTAATATACAGAAAGATATGATAGTAGAACGGGGAAAAGGAAAAGGGGTAATGGAAGCCCTCTGGAGATTTTGCTTTCCGGGGTAACATTTAAGAAAATCTGTCGTAATCTCAATAAAAAAGCGAGATTACGACAGATTTTTCGTTAAAAAGTTGCCGTAATCTCATATTTTTTGTAACTTTGCGGTAGATAATTATAAAACAGGTGGTTATGAAGTACTTAGATCCTAAGGCAGACCTCACGTTCAAGAAGATATTCGGCAATCATCCCGCAAGACTGATCAGCCTTCTGAACGCACTCCTGCCACTCAGCGACGAGGAGCAGATACAAGAAATCAAGTATCTGCCTACAGAACTTGTGCCCCAGCTCGAAGGGGGCAAGAACACCATTGTGGATGTACTCTGTACCGATGCCAGAGGCAGGAAGTTCTGCGTGGAAATGCAGATGGAATGGTCTGATGCTTTCCAGCAGCGAGTACTGTTCAATGCATCCAAGCTCTATGTGAGCCAGGCTAAAAAGGGAGGAAAATACAGTGAACTCCAACCCGTATATTCCCTGAATCTTGTGAATGATATCTTTGCGCATGATACTCCAGATTTCATCCACAACTACCGCATCGTGCATGACAAGGACAGCAATAAGGTCATCGAAGGCTTGCATTTCACCTTCATAGAACTCCCGAAGTTCACTCCACATACCATTACCGACAAGCGCATGATGGTCTTGTGGCTCCGTTTCCTCACGGAAATCAATTCCAATACAAAGGAAGTTCCTGCTGACCTGCTTAATGACCCGGAAATAGGAAAAGCCGTAGAGGAACTGGAGATTTCCGGTTTCACAGATGCCGAACTCTGGGCCTACGACAAATTCTGGGATTCCGTAAGCGTTGAAAGAACCCTCATAGATGACAGCTACCAGAAAGGTAAGGTAGAAGGTATGAGCCAACAAAGTCTTGAGATTGCCAGAAAGATGCTGGAAAAGGGGATGGATGGTGCGACCGTGATGGATATAACGGGACTGTCGGCAGAGCAGATACAGCTGTTGAAAGCAGAGATGTAAATTACAGATATCGCAATAAAGAAAGGGTCTATATGCCACGATAACAGGTGGCATATAGACCCTTGAAATGTTACTTACAACATGTGAAAAGATACAAATTGTGAAACTACAGCATTCTTAGCTGAATATGCCAACACCCTTTCTCCAAAGAGAATTCCATAGTCCCTTGACCCATGGCCTTGCCGTTAACTACTATTCGGGAATATGGCTCGGGCATACGGAAGATAGCCCGGGATCCATTGGGCACCTCCAATACAATCTCACACAGTTTCTCGCTCTTATCAACTCGCAATCGAATCTCACGATTACCGCTCAAAGGAACAACTGTGCTAAGATGATTCAGATGTCCCAAATGAGGACAGACCGTGAATTCTCCAAATCCTGGGGTACGAGAAGCAATACCAGCCAGATACTGGCTCATAATAGTAAGCGGTCCGCCACTCCAAGCATGATTATAAGAACCACCACCAAAACCTTCTCCACCAATGCCCCATCCTTCCCAAAGGGTCGTCAAAGGACTTTCTACCATCGCTGCATAACGACGTTTCATTCTACGGATAGCATCTTGATAATAGCCCATTTCACACAAAGCTTGCAACACATACTTTTCCATATACGGACTGGCGTGTTCGTACTTGTCAAAGAAAGGACGTATTACCGGATAGAGCGACTTAGGCAATGTGCCTGAGACTACCGCCAAAGCCTGCGCCCTATCGTCTGGTTCACCCTTATAAGCAGGCGAGACATAATACGAGCCATTCCAAAACTTCTGATGAAAGACCACCTTGAGCCTGTCCGCAGTTCGTTTAGCCCATTCAGCCTCAGCCTTTTCTCCTACCAGCATCGCCATCTGCTCATAGCCTTGTAAAGCGATGGCATACCATTGGTTGAACAAAAGAATCATATCTTTATTGTCTCCCCAATCACCCCAGGTCCATCCTCCCTTGCGAGGTATAACCAGACCCTCCTTGTCCGTTTGCCACACATGGATATACTTTCTCACTTTTGGGAACACATACTCTATCGTCGCCTTGTCTGCCGACCCCATATAATAATTCCAAAATCCATAATATCCAACGCTCGCCAACATTTGCATCGGCAATTCCGAATCATAATTGCCAGCAGGAACAGGCGAAAAGATCGTACTGTCCGAGCGTTGCCAATCCATCAATTCATAAATACCTTTTCTTGTCAGCAAATGCGCTTTCTCATCCAAGGCATAAAATGCCTCTCCCGATTCATTGACGACATCTCCCCACCACTGCGCTCTTTCTCTATCAGGGCAATCCATATAGGTGTCACGCATCGTCAAATAAAGGGTACGTTGAGATTTCTCCCACAAACGGTTCAACATGGGATCATCGCAAGAGAACAAACCGGCAAAACTTGTGTCATACCCCGTTTCCCGAAAGCCTACCTCCTTGATATGGACCCCTTTCTCAAACTGATAGAACACTTGGTGTCCGTTCATCCAACCTAAACATTCAAAGCTCTGATTTCCATCCTTGGTCTTATACTCTGCAAAAACATTGTTTGCAGATCCTCCCTGATAATTATCGGTAAGAATCCGAACACGCAGTCCCCTTGGGGCTTCTACCTTCAAATAAGGCATCACCTGCGCATTATATGGCAGATAAGCCACCAAAGTAGTATCATTCTTCATTTCTGTATGCATGTATGACTTCAACCCGAAGTCTCGCCAAAGAGGAATCGGACGCTCTACAAGTCGATTCCATCCCGCACAATCTAAAGAAACCTTTCTTGCCTTATCCCAAGACCTATCGTTAAAAGATGCCTCGGTGAAAGGAATATCTCTTGCCGCATCAAAACCGACATTAGACTCTGGCAATCGATAATTAGGGTTAGGACCCTGTGGCAAGTAAAAGGCAGGATGCTTCTTCACTCTCCAGTCACGTCTTGGGACAATCGGTCTGCCATTCACCTGCAAAGCGAAAGTCATACCAGGTGTAGGACTGTTACGATGGCTAAAGCCATCCTTACCAAAATACCACACCAAAACCGCGATGGTATTTTTACCCCTTCTCAGAGCAGGAAGCGAACGGATGACATCACAATAGGTATCGTTAGGGTTAGGTCCTCTTTTCAAGCCACCTTCACGAACCTGAATTTCACCGTTCACCCATAGCCAATACTTGGAGTCTGCAGCAATCGACAGACACACGTCTTGGGGATTATCAGAAATTTCTATCACATTGTGAAAGCAAAGCCAACTGCCTGGTTCCACTTTCTGCTTGGCATCAAGGGTAAAGACCTGCGCCCATCCCACAAGACAACTCACAAGCATAACAAACAATATAACAAATCTTTTATTCATGGTCTCCGAAACTAAACACTACAAAAAACAAAAAGTGGGTAACAGAAAACTGACTGTTACCCACCATCTTATATATGCGAAATCACTTTAACAAACATGATAACAACAGAGCAGATTACTTCTCTGCTGACTGACCTGCTGATGTTGGCCAATATGGATTCTGATACAATGGACTCTTCTCTACAGAAGAATAATCACTTGCTGTAAGCAGGAACTGCTTGATAGGAAGTGGCTGCAGATAGTGAGCCATGTGCCAGGTGAAACCATCCTTGTAGCTGTTGGTAGCTGTCATATTCACCTCCAATGGACGATAGTACTCGCTCAAAGAAGAGCTTGATACGTTGGCATTAGAAGAGCCATCGGCATTCAGGTTGTTATACCAGCTCTGCATTGGAGTATTCCAGAGATGAATACCCTCCATGTGAGCAGGAGTTGTCATCAACTGATCGTATGAACGCCAGCGCTGCAAATCCATACCACGAAGACCTTCTGAAATCAACTCGCAGCGACGCTCGCGGCGGATGTTGTAGAGAGTCTTGTCGGTAAGCTGCTTACCTGCAGAGTAAGAACCCCAGTCGGCAGTTTCCTTGCTCATCTCAGTAGCATCGATGGTAACCTGTGGGTTAACAGCATCACCCGTAAAGCCGGCAGCCTTACGAACGGTCTTCCAATACTCCAGAACCTTGCCAGAAAGACTATGGTTCAACATATACTCAGCCTCCATATAGTTCAGCAGCGCCTCGGTAGCACGGAAGATTTCAGCTGCATTGTAGCAGTTACCATTACCCGTATTAGCCTTATCAAAGGTACCACCCTTACGGATGGCATAACCTGTAGAATAGTCATTCTCGGCATTACGTGTAGTAATGGTTGGATATGGCTCGTCGATGACATAGTGATCCTCAGAAGCAGACATATTCTTGAATACATTCTTCTGTCCAGGAACCTTCAGGAAAATGGTGAGACGAGGGTCACGATTGGTAGCAACATCGGCAATCGTCTGGTCGCTATAAGTATAGGCTGAATTATAGATAGGCTTACCATCCTTCATCACATAGCCCTCTACCATAGAGCGGGTGAGACCTACGCCAAAGTCACCATGCTGGACACCAACCTCCACATTATTGACTACACCCAACTCCTTGCTATACTGGCGCCAAAGGATAACCTCAGGTGTACCCGACATATCTGTAGTACCCCAGATATTGAAGTAAGGGTTCTGAGGATCACCTTCCTTCTGAGGAATAGTACCGGTGTTCACCATCAACTGATCCTTATACTTGTCAGCTACCATTTCGGCAGCCTTGGCACTCTCCTGCAGGAAATACTTAGCCTCAGCATCAACAGAACCTGTAGGATACTGATAGTTGGCATTATACTCCTTAGCCTTGCCTGGCCATCCCTCGCCGTTAGGAACGAAAGCTGTGCCGGCAAAATAAGTCAGCCAAGAACCCTCGTAGAGAGCTACACGGCTCTTGAACAGGCGGGCTGCATCTGGAGAGATACGGGTATGGTTCTTGTCAAAACCATCCTGCATCAGCGAGATAGCCTTGTCCAGGTCTTCCATGATGAAACGAGCCACCTCGTTGCAAGGCTGACGCTTGTTGGCAGCCACCAGGATTTCCTCATTGTCAGGGAATGCCTCGGTTACAATAGGAAGGTCGCCCCACTTCTGCAACATATCGAAGTAGCAATATGCTCTCATGAAGTAGATCTCACCGATATACTGGTTGATGATAGCCTCACTACCAGAGATCTTACCAGCCTTCTGAGCCTCGAGGATAGAATTGAGCTGATAGTTGATGTTGCGGATATTATTCCAAGACCAGTTGCCGTTATCATTGGCTGTTTTCCAAAGTCCTGTGGCAAACTTGCTATCACCATACCAGTTGATCTGGTTGTCGGTATTCACATCGCCGGCATAAAGACCGTAGCTCCAGTTGGCGTGTCCTGGCAAGACATCACCATAGAACTGATCGGCAGCAGCTTTCACCTTTGCCTCTGAAGTAAAGAATCCATCAGAAGGTAAGCTTGATGGTGGCTCCTGCTCCAGATAATCACTACAAGAAGAGAAGGATGCAGCAAGTGCCAATGACATAAGTGCTATATGTTTGAATTTCATATTAATATCTCCTTTTAATTATAATGTAACGTTAACACCGAAAGAGAAAGTGCGAGAAAGAGGATAACCATTACCATAAGCGGTATCGATGGTCTCTGGGTCGAACTGACTTGGAAGATCGGTGATAGTGAACAAATTCTCTGCTGAAACGAAGAAGCGGACATTGCCCAAACCTGCCTTAGAAACCAAGCTCTGTGGCAAGGTATAGCCAATCTGAAGGTTCTTCATACGCAAATAAGCTGCATTGAGCAAATAGCGTGTCTGGGTATGGATGTTCTTCTCGCTGTACTGTGGACGTGGCAGATAGGCATTCAGATTCTCTGATTCGTAGCCATTCTTGACAGACCATGTTTCAGAATCGCGGAAGTAGTCCTGAACGCCGGTAATACCTGCAGCCCACCATACACCAGAGTCGGTAGCTCCAAACAGATATTCTCTCGCACCCCATGAACCATTCACATTATAATCACGCTTCATGACACCCTGCATGAATGCACGGAAGTCAAATCCCTTCCAGCTGGCGGTGAGATCAAGACCGAAGAGATAACGAGGAGTATTGTTACCGATAACCTTCAGGTCGCCATGGTCTGCCAATGTATTGCTGCCATTGGAGATCTTACCGTCGCCATCCAGATCCTTGTACATGATATCACCAGCAGCCCACTTGTCGCCAAGCTGGCTCTGTCCACCATTTGGCAAGGTAGCCAGATGCTGGTTCATCTCATCATTAGTCTTGGCAATTCCGATGGTTTCATAACCCCAGATTTCGCCTACCTTGCGGTTCTCGATATAGCTAGACAAAGAACCTGTAGGGTTGTTTGGATAACGGGTTACCTTAGCCTGAGCATCAGAAACATTGAATGTTACACCATAGTTCAAGCCATTCTCCAGATGATCGCGCCAGCCAATCTGCAACTCCCAACCTGTGGTACGGAGGTCGGTATTGTTGGTCTTCGGAACAGCAGTTCCCAAAAGTGCAGGCAACTCAGGAGCAGGACCTACCATGTCCTTGGTATTACGTACATAGTAATCGAAGGAACCAGTCAGGCGGTTGTTGAAAGCACCCCAGTCGAGACCGACATCATAGCTTTCTACCTTTTCCCAACCCAAGGCTGCAGAAACCAGACCTGGAGCTGCAGTAATGTTGGGCTTCTTACCCCCCTGGAGCCAGGTACCTGATACTGATTTATAATCTACTGTAGAATAGGTCTGATACCAGTTATCAATATTCTGGTTACCCAAAGAACCATAAGATGCACGGAGCTTCAAGGTATTTACAGTATTCTCCAATGGCTTCCAGAAGTTTTCGTGAGCGATGTTCCAACCCAAAGAGAAAGATGGGAAGGTCTTCCACATATTGTTTCTACGGAACTTGGAAGTACCGTCATGACGGATATTGAACTCGAAAAGATACTTCTCGTCATAGTTGTAGTTCAAGCGGCCGAAGAAGCCGGCTGTCTGCCACTGGTTGCGTCCACCATTCACGGAAGGAACGATTTCCTTGCCTTCGTAGCTCAAGCCATTGGTCAGATCCACCTCCAGACGAGACTCATCCAAGACACCATCACGCTGCAGACCGAATCGGTCTTTCTCAACTGCTCTGCCTGGAAACCACCCATTACGTGGAAGTTATGCTTCTTAGCCAGAGAGAAGTTGTACTCGGTGTAAGCCTGGAAGTTATAGTAGTTCTCCTTATATTCATCCTCATGAACATTGGAGCCCTTGTCGTAAACGATAGGATTGCCGGCAACATCATGGTTGTAGAGCATCTTCTTGTCCCAGTGGCGTGCAGTATTCTCTGAACGATAGGTGAAGTCGATATGAGTTCTCCAGTTCTTGATAGGCTCAATCAACAGGTTCACCTGCTGGTTCAGAATGTCACGCTCCTTGGTATCCTTACCTGCTGTAGCCAGACCGAGGGCAGGAGAAGGTGCAGAATAATAGTAACCGTTGCGATCCTGCAAAGGCAATACTGGCCAACCCTGACGTGCCAAGTCCTGATACAGACTGTTGGTCAAAGTAGCAGGGCGCTGGAAATCGGTACGGGTCCAGCGGGTAGAGTAATCCAGATGCAGCCAATCAGTAATCTGCGCACCAATCTTAGCTGCCGTATTGTAACGGTCGTTCTTATCCTTATCCAGCTTCATGAAACCACCATTGTGCAGGTAGTTGAAAGAAGCATAGAAATTAAACTTATCATTACCGCCGCTTACACTTGCGTTATGCTCCTGAGAGAAGGCAGTGCTCTTATACAAGGCATCATACCAATCTACATCATCTACACCAAAGCCGTAACCATCATTCCATGTTGTGCCGTTGCTGGAATCGATACCGTAGAGCAGGTTACCATTGGCATCCTTTCGGGTACCAGGACCTACAGGAGTGGCATTGTGATAAGCCACGATCTTATCCATACGTTCCTGATCGAAGAACACACCACTACCACCATTGGTATGAGCATCGTTTACCCATGCTGCATAGTCAACAGAGTTCATCATGTGCTTGCCACGAATCATTCCGCTGAAACGGAAGCTGTTGTTATAGTTGACTGTAACCTTACCCGACTTACCTTTCTTGGTAGTAACCAAGATTACACCGAAAGGTGCACGGGAACCATAGATAGAAGATGCAGCAGCATCCTTCAATACAGATACACTTTCGATATCCTGTGGGTTGATGGTATTCAAATCACCCTCAGAACCATCAATCAAGATCAATGGAGTACCCTTGGAACCCTCACCAATGGTAGTAGTACCACGTACATTTACATTAGGAGTAGCATCCATAGAACCAGACGAGCTGGAAATCTGCAAACCAGGAACCAGACCCTGCAATGCCTGGGTAGCATTGGCAACAGGACGGGAAGCAATCTCCTTGCTGTCGATTACAGAGACAGCACCAGTGAGGTTTACCTTCTTCTGAGTACCGAAACCTACGACAACTACTTCACTCAAAGCCTGATTGTCGTCTTCCAAAGTAACGTTCAACGGACCATTACCAGCTTTTACCGTCATGGTCTTATAACCTATATAAGACACTTCGACCATAGCACCTGGAGCTGCACTGAGCGAGAAGTTACCATCAAGATCGGTAACAGTACCCG
The DNA here is from genome assembly GCF_003468525.1 of Prevotella sp. AM34-19LB. Taxonomy (NCBI): domain Bacteria; kingdom Pseudomonadati; phylum Bacteroidota; class Bacteroidia; order Bacteroidales; family Prevotellaceae; genus Prevotella; species Prevotella sp. AM34-19LB. Next base: position 69,196 of record NZ_QSIG01000015.1, read on the forward strand.
TCTTGGAACCCTTAACCTTTACGGTAGCACCGATTACCGGCTCACCAGAAGGATCAAGAACCTGACCTTTAACGACACCCGACTGCTGAACAACCTGAGCTGTAGAAGCTGCCATGATAGATTGTGGAGGCAAAGCAACGCCAGTTGCCAAAGCTGCCAAAGCCATCAATCTTCTAGACGATGTTATTAGCTTAAGATTTTCCATTTTAAGTTGTATTTTAATTTGTTAGTTTATATTACCTTAATTCCGCAACACTATAATTTAACTTTATTTATAAGTTCCTGAGCAACAAAAAGTTGCCCAGGATTTTGCCGTGTCAGATTTTTCACTTATCTTAGTGTTGCAATTAGAAAACAAGCGAAAATCGTAACAAGACATGGCAAAGGTACAAATAAAATCTGAGAAACTCACACCTTTTGGAGGAATTTTTTCAATCATGGAGAAATTTGACTCCATGCTTTCACCCGTTATCGACTCAACACTGGGTCAGAGATGCAGCAGTATCATCGGAT
>NZ_QSIG01000016.1:0-69651 GCF_003468525.1 Prevotella sp. AM34-19LB
TGGGGGACCTTCCTCTCAGAACCCCTACTGATCGTCGCCTTGGTGGGCCGTTACCCCGCCAACAAGCTAATCAGACGCATCCCCATCCATCACCGATAAATCTTTAATCTCCTTCAGATGTCTTCTAGAGATATCATTGGGTATTAGTCTTACTTTCGCAAGGTTATCCCCAAGTGGTGGGCAGGTTGGATACGCGTTACTCACCCGTGCGCCGGTCGACGCCTAGAAAAAGCAAGCTTTCTCTATCGTTTCCCCTCGACTTGCATGTGTTAAGCCTGTAGCTAGCGTTCATCCTGAGCCAGGATCAAACTCTCCATTGTAAAATATCATTTTTACTTTGCTAAACCCGAAAGCATAGCGAAGTGTTTGTTGTCTGTACTTAGGACGAATATCCTTTTCGTTTATTGAAGCTTAGTAAACCTGACTTGTCAATTTCTTGACGGTTCGTTTCTTTTTACCCAGTCAACTTTCTTATTTCTAAGAAGTTAACCGCTTCTTGTACTACTTGTCTGTTTATGTAAAATCTTTCAAAGAACTCTTTCTTTTGTTGCTTAGAGTAATACTTGATTTCTCAAAAGCGAGTGCAAAAGTACTAACTATTTTCCATTCCACCAAATTTTCTGAGAAGAAAGTTGCATTTTTCCTTCAAATTTAACATTCATAGACACTTTTCGCGTTTCAAATCCATTTTTCTCCTAATTATATATATACGCGCGAAAGAACATTTGTATTCGAGCACACATAAAAGAAGATGCATTCTGGCCTTCTCTACCAAATGTATAGAGAACTACTTTCAAAAATACTCTTCACAAAACAGGCTGAAACCCCGATAAACACTGGGGTTGTGGGAGGTGAAGAGTGCACCGCCACTCTTCACCACTCTTCACCACTCTTCATCCAAACCATTTTAGAGAAAAAGAATGTCAGGTAGGCAAAGGTTCCGTCATCTATGATGACCAAGCCCTGGCATAAATGATGACCAAGTCTTAGCATAATTGATGACCAAGTCTTAGCATAATTGATGACCAGACCCTGACATAAATGATGACCAGACCTAGGAAGAAAAAATAGCGGAGCCTTACGATAAGTGAAGAGTGGTGAAGAGTGGCGGTGCACTCTTCACCTCCCACAACCCCAGTGTTTATCGGGGTTTCAGCCTGTTTTGTGAAGAGTGAAGAGTAAAAGCAAGAGTAGTATTTTTACGAGCAAATCGGCCCTGATTATAGATCGAGAGGGGTGGTCGAATAGAAGTGAAAGTCCTGAGGAATCCTTTCTCCCGACGTATCGTTTCTTGCCTGGCATTGGCACAAAGTTGCCCTGGCAAGGGGCAATATCTTGCCATAACCAGGCAATAAGAGGAATAAGGCTCCGTAAAATTACGGAATAAATGTTAATAATGAGCAGATATAATGGCAGATTCAAGAAATGGCATTATCTTTGCAACCGTTATATTGTGGCATAATCAGCTTTGCCATCAAGAAACAATAAAAAATCAACTAAATTAGAAATTAGAATTATGACAGAAAAAGAAATGTACAATCTGATAAATAGTCAGAACGGACAGTCAAGCAACGGCTTCGCTGTCAACGAGAAAGAGCGTGGATTAAGTGGTGTATTCTCCGCACTGATGCGCAAGGTTTATACTTGGATGACACTGGCACTCGTCATTACCGGTGTTACTGCTTACGGCGTTGCCAGCAGTCCTACCCTGTTGATGACTCTGATGACAAGCCGCGGTTTACTCTTCGGTCTCATCATTGCAGAACTCGCCTTGGTGTTCATCATCACCGGAGCCTTGAACCGTCTGTCGCTGAGTACAGCCACACTGCTCTTCATCATCTATTCGGTACTGAATGGAGCGATGCTATCTTCGGTATTTGCAGTATATACTATGACCAGCATTGCCAAGGTCTTCTTCATTACCGCCGGTACATTCGGAGCGATGGCTTTCTACGGATACACCACCAAGAAGGATCTCACCTCTCTCGGCAAGATTCTCTTTATGGCGCTGATTGGTCTGATTATTGCCACCGTAGTTAATATGTTCCTGAAGAGTTCAGGATTTGAATACATCTTGAGCTATGCGGGTGTAGCCATCTTCGTGGGTCTGACAGCCTGGGACAGCCAGAAGATCAAGATGATGCTCCAGACACAGTACGATATGAGCGAGGGTGCTCAGAAGCTGGCTCTCATCGGAGCCTTGACTTTGTATCTCGACTTCATCAACCTCTTCCTCTACCTGCTGCGCATCTTCGGAAGCAACAAGGAATAAGAGAACTATCACTTAAAACACAAAAAGCGAGTTTTAAGATCATCATAAACAAAAGAAAGGTTGGCTTGCCCTCTTCGGGTTAGCCAACCTTTTTTTAATTTGTGTCATCAAAAGCAAATGATAAGTAAACCTAATCTAGAAAATTCTGCTACAAAGATACAACTTTTCCCGAAATCTCGGGTATCATTGGGTAAAAACATAGGTCCAAAAGAACAAATTCTTCCCTCACACCCCGGCTCTTCAAAAAGTCTTTGCGTAAAATCCGGAGAGTTATAGCATCAATTCTCCTGATTAGCTGATACTTACATTTGCGCACGATATTCATTAGGCGAACATTCGTGTGCAGCGACAAAAGCCCTGCGAAAAGTAGAAACAGAATTGAATCCAGACTTCTCAGCCACTTCCAATACCGTATAGGAGGATGTGCGAAGCAGCTGGGTAGCATGCTCCACCCGATAATTATTCACGAAATCATAGAAAGTCTGCCCATTCTCTTCATTAAAGAAGCGGCTCAGATACGTACGATTCGTACCTACCATACGCGCCACATCCGACAGCTTGAGCTTAGGATTGAGATAGATCTTCTCCTCTTCGAAAAGCTGCCGTACTGTCGCCGCCAGTCCTTGCGCCACGCCTCCATCATCCAAGCCATCATCAATAGGTCCGGTATCAGAATCAGTCAATTCATCAATAACCGACTCATGCTTATAGACAAAATAGCATATAAACATCCATATAGTCAGAGACAGCACCATATAGAAATCATCAAAATCTACATTGATGACAAAGCAGCTCATCGTCCAGATAATCAATATCAGGAAGCAACTGCTCAGGATAGCCAGAAGCCATTTGAGATTGATGTTCTCCTGATAAGAAAACCGTTCCTTCAACTGGCGATGGTAGCGCCTGATGAGAAAGGACATCACGACGAAAGTGACAAGACCATAAACAGCTCCCCACACCGTAAGAATGTAGAAATAGATATTGTTGCCAGTTACACAATAAATGGCAGGAAGCACCACAAATGGCAATTCCAGCATCACCGCCTTACGCCAGGTAGTCCATCCCGGCTTCACCAATTCCATCAGCACAAAGCTATAGAATGGTATGATAAACATATCGGCAGCTGATATGAGGAACCAGTTTTCCTCGGTGTCGAAGCCGATGAAATAGAAGAATAGAATATCCTTCAGGCACTGTGCATCTACTATCAGCATCAAGATCATGATGAGGCGAAAGAGCCTGTCACTGCCCTTGCGCCAGAACATCCATGCCATCATGGAAAAAAACATCATGCTCATGCCATAAACGAATCCAGTTATTGCATCCATAAGTTACTTATCATTTATCATTTCAGTATAATAGGTCCGGCAGAATGGGTTATTTCATCTGGAAATGCAATTCTCCACCACTCAATATCTGCTGATGAGAGAGGCGATAATCACCCAAAGGCTTCCCATTGAGGGTTACCGACTGGATGAGATAATCATCCATGTGCTGGCGATCAGCAGAAAGAATGAACTTCCTGCCGTTTTCCAGATTCAGCGTAACCTTGTCAAAGCTTGGCGTACCTATATAATAATAAGGTGTACCCGGACATACAGGATAGAATCCGATAGACGAGAACACATACCACGCCGACATCTGTCCTGCATCATCATTTCCCGACAATCCGCCCGGGGTGTCATTATATTCAGTCTGGAGAATATGATGCACCCGCTCCTGCGTTTTTTCTGGAGCCCCGGCAGCGTCGTAAAGATAGGCTATCTGATGACAAGGCTCATTACCATGCCAGTACCATCCGTTATCAAACATCTTGTCCAGTCGGGCTATCACCTTCTCGTTGCGAACAGGAATCTCGCCCTTCTTCTCCATCTTTTTTTCCGCCTTTTCTATCTGTTTTTCCTGCTTATCCATCGGTTTGCTGTTTCTGATTACCTCGAACAGACCTTCCGGGTTCTGCGGAACATACCAGGTATAATGACAGGTAGCACCCTCGGTGATGTAACTCTTGCGATGCACCAGGTCTTCATTATTCTCCCACTTGCCATTCTCGTATCTGCCATCCGCCCATCCTGTAGCAGGATTGATGACATTGCGCCAGTTCTCGGAACGGCGCATCAGATCGTTGTAATCCTCCAGATACTTCTGGCGCAGAGCGGCATCCTGACAGGAATCATGCAGAGCCTTCGCCATCTGTGCCACGGCATAATCATCGTAGGCATATTCCAGGGTACGGGAAGTCTGCTCGTTGGTATGAAAGGCTTCCTCCACCATATCCTCCAACGGAATATAGCCATTATCCATATACGACCGGATGGCACGGCGGCCCTTTCCATCCCGATAATCCTTCGCCAGATAAGGAGTAGAGAAAGCGTTGAGACGCATTCCCTCGTAAGCCTTGGCTGCATCAAAATTGCGAATGCCCTTGACATACGCATCGGCAAGAGCCGCACCCGAATGATCGCCAATCATCGCTGCCGTATAACTGTTCCAGCATGGGAAGATAGGCATCCAGCCACCCTCCTTGTACATCTGAACCAGAGACTGCATCATCTCGCCCGACATCTTCGGAGTGATGAGACTATAGAGCGGCAACTCTGCACGATAGATGTCCCACATGGAGAAATCGCCATACTTGCGGAGATAAGAATAGGCAGGAACGGCATATCCCTTGGAACTCAGGGTAGCATTGCCCATCTTCACGGTACCTGTAGAAAACTCCGGATAATCGCCATTCACATCACTCATCTCATGAGGGAGGAAGGATGCACGGTAGAGAGCACCATAAAACTGGTTGACCTTGCCAGCATCCTTGCTTTCCACATCAATGGTATGAAGTCGGTCGCACCAGATTCCGGCAGCATACTCCATCATGCTGTTGAAATCCAATCCGCCATACATATAGTTTTCAGCATTGAGATTCTCCACCGCATTGTCGCGGGATGTAAAGGATGTACCCGACATCCACTCCATCGCCTTACCCGATCTGCCACGGAAGGTGAGCCAGGCGCCAATGCGAGGTTTGCCCTGCACCTTCAATCCCCTTACCATCTTCCTGTCGCCCTCGAAAACACCGTAATCCACCAGGTCCTTCTCATCGTAAGCCAAGACGAAATGTCCGGAGAAACCAGCCGGTTTTCCCCATCCCTGATAGATGCGATGCACCGGATTATAACCATAGACTATATGGTTGATGGTATCAATCTCGATGTATCCCTGTCCTTCATCGCTGTTCGGATTGATGACAAGATGAACCAGCTCATCCTGCTCCGGAGTAACACGGAGAAAGGAGGTATGACTCAAGGCTGTCATCTCTGCCTTCAGATGTTCATCCTTCAGGCGGACAGCATAGTAGTGAGGATGAGAGACTTCATCTTCATGACTGAATGCCGTAGCTCTCTGTTCTGGCTGAAGGCGGAGCTTTCCACCAAGCGCTGCCACCGTGAAAGAGCCATAATCCTGCGTACATCCGCCCACCAGCCAGTGGCTGCAGCGGAAGCCCTGCAGATGTGTATCCTTATAATAATAAGGTGCGATACATTTCTGTTCTGTATCCTGTGTCTGAGGAGTCCAGAAGTTCTGACCATTCGGAACGAGAACAGCAGGGATGGTCTGCCCATGTTCCTCACTCCCCTTTCCGAACATGCCGGCAGTCTGGGTATTTGCCTGTGCCGTACCCACCATCGTATTGATGGCATTGAGCTGGCGGATATGTTCCAACCGATGGATCCGCTCATGCATTTCCTGCTTCCAGGCATTCCAGGAATAGTAATGCGTACCATAGATCACCTGACCTACGGGAGAAAGCATAACATCCCGCTCATTGAGCATAAACTTCACCAGCACGCTATCCTTCGCATTCTTATAGAATATCATCTGGAGATTGGCAGCCATCGGAACCACACGATCCATCTTTTCCATTTCATCTCCCAAAACCACCAGACTTGCCTCTTCACGTGCTCCTGCCGGAGGAACATTTACATCGAAGAGAAGAGACAAGAGACGATAAAGGGCAGTATCATGACCAAAGCGAAGCGTAGCCGATGACTTGACAGAACGCAAAGCCCGATCTGCCTCCGCCTCGATATTCTGCCATAAGGAGATAGCACTACGGGCAGGAATATCCTCATTCGTCGCCACGGTACCATTGTTGATGGCCATGCGAAGATTATTGGCATCATAGATAGCACGGAACTCATCATCGGTGAAAAGTGCATTCAATCCATCTTCTATATCCTGCGGATAAGAAGAGAAATTCAAGCCTACATCCTGAATGGAAGAAGCCACCGTATGCATCTCGGTCATCAGCTTCAGGGGGTCATCCACCTTAGAGACATCCTTAAACAACTGAAGAAGGAAACGGCGAGGTGAAACCTGAGCCTGCACATGGGTACGATTCTCCAAAGCCTTCACTTCGGGAGAGACATACGCTATCCAAGCCATATCGGCAGAATCGGTCTTGACATCCAGATTCAAGCCTGGCTGAAGGGTATGCAATTCCGAAGTAAAAGCCTGCATACTCTTGGCGCATCGATCCACCACACTGGAACGAGCCTTTACCGCATTGCCCGCAGCAAAGATATGCGGATAACGCTCAAACATACGATGAGCGATGCCCTGATGCTGAAGAGCACCAAGCTTGCTCAGTTTTCCACCGTTACCTCTGGCATTTTCCCATACACGCAGCAACATTCCCTTCACCTGCAAACCCAGTGGAGTGAGATTACTCTCATCTTCAAAATGCTTGCAGATCCAGACATACCGGTCATCCTTCGGCATCCAACGGGAACCATGGCGACCGTAATGGCTGATATAAAAGGGTGCATATCCCTGAGGAACATTCAGAGAATCAGACATAACATAAGTAGCCGCACCAAAAGTTCCAGTCTTGGCAGAAGGACCTTCCGGATAAGCATAATAGACGCCACCCATCTGCTGGCGGGTCTGAGCTTGCATAGATAGCACGCAAGCCAAAGAGATATATAATAATGTTATCTTTCTGTTCATATAATAATGAAACGGAGAATACTCCAAATTATTGTTTTTCCAACCTCCAATCAATACCTAAAGGATTTCCATCCATACGCAGCACCCAAGGGAGACCGAGGTTCACTGCAATCTGCATCATAGTTCCATCCTGTTCAGCCTTGACGGTGATGCTCTTTTCATCTGCTGATATTTTCCGCCATAAAATCCCATTATAGACAAAGGATCCGTTTGCCTGAAGCTGATGCAGTGCCTTTCGGGAGATAAACAGGAAGGTACCGTCGCGCATACCCTTGTTGGAACTCATATCGCACACATAGAGATTCCTTCCTTTCTGCGGACTATCCCAACAGAAGCCATCAGCCTCATCCACCACCTTGCCAGGAATCAGATAGAGAGATTGATTACATTTCAGTATAAGCGTATCAGCCATACTCGTAGAATCTATTCCTACCTCCCAGTTACGGTACTGTCGGTTGAGAATGAAGCGAGCCACATACTGTGCAGGAATAGTTATCAAATACTTATCCACAGGCTGTGCAAAAACTGTGGATTTCTCTTTTCCTTTCATTATCAGCTGTTTCTGCGCTTTATCAACACCCTTTTCCTCAGTTTTAAAATCAGGAAGAACAAGTTTTCCACCATTTATCAACACATCATGAGTTATGAACATCTGCCTCCATTGCCCTCCTTCTCTCACCACCTTCAAGTCCTTACCATTGGATAGATGGATGGTGTATTCAGGAATCATCGGCGAACCTACGATATAGAGATTCTGACCGGCTACCGGATAGAATCCCAGCATATTGAAAACGAGCCAGGACGACATTGCGCCCCCATCATCATTACCCGGCAAACCGCCAGGAGAATCATCATAGTTATCGTTCACGATCTGCTGGATTCGCTGAATGCTCAAGTCCGGGCGTTCTACCCAATGATACAGGTAAGGAGTCATGAAGCTCGGTTCATTCGCCACATTGAAATGACCATTGGCGAAGAAGGTGTCCAACCGTCGGATGAAAGCATCCTTTCCTCCACAAACCTCAATCAGTCCCGGAACATCGTGCGGAATACTGAGACTATATTCTGCCGACAAAGCCTCATAGAAGAAGGTTGACCACCATGGAAGATACCAGGGTGCCACCTTGGTATCCGGATGATAAGGAATCACAGGATGATAGACCTTCGACTTGCCCCAAGGCACAGAATCGAGCCATCTGCCATCCGCATCTCTCGGCATGATAAATCCCTTCATCCCCTGCCATTCATAATCAGAACGCCAGAGGTTGCGCCAGTTATGCGAACGCTTCATATACTTATCGTAGAGTTCCGGAAAGCCCAGTCCTTTTGCCACCTGGGCAATACACCAGTCATCATAGCTATACTCCACGGTACGATTGCCGGCACGGTCTATTCCATACGGAATATAGCCCAGAGTATTATATTCCATCAATCCCCCTCTGCCATGCTTTTCCTCAGGCACACTGCCCACAAAGCCATCATCATCCGTTGGCGGCACTTCGGCATCCTTAATCATTGCTTTCAGCGCCAGTTCATAATCGATACCCTTCATTCCTTTGGCAAAGGCATCGGCTATGACTATATCCGCATTGCTGCCACCCTGCGTTCTGCCGTTCCAGTTGCCGCTTCTAGCATCAGGCATATAACCGTCATGCTTATAGATATTAAGCAGGGAATTGACCATATCACGCTGCTGGGGTTCCTCTATCAAGGTAAGCAAAGGCATGGAAGTACGGTAAGTATCCCAGATGGCATAGTAATCGTCATAATAAGGCGTAGCGGAGAAATGAGGATTTTCACCCGACTTATCCACAGGCATCAGCATCGTATGATAAATGGCAGTATAAAACATCCGCTTCTGCTTTTCGGTTCCTGCGATTTCTATCTTTCCCAACTTTCCGTTCCAGGTTTTCCTCACATTCTTCAACTGGGTATCAAAGCCACATGACGGAATATTCCGCCTGGCATGGGCGATACTGATATGCGAAATACCGACCTTCAGATTGACGGTACTTTTCGAGAAGGCAACAGCCAATCTTGTCTTTGATTCCTTCACCTTATTATATAGAGGCGCTTCGCCATTAGCTAAAGGGACATCGCTATTAGATAAAGGCGTATCGCAATTAGATAAAGACACATCACTCTGCAAATAGAAATATACGGTATAAGGGCCGCCATTGTTCCAGCCACCCCTTACAGTACTCCATCCTGAGACGGCATATTTTCCATCACAAGTAACATACGAATCCACATACTGCTGAGTTTCGCGCTTATCTGGAATCGTATCTATACCCAGAAAGGTAGCCACATCTATCAGGAGTTTTCCCTTCTGTTTCCTACCATAATCCAGGCGATAGAAGGCACAACGTTCCGAGGCGGTAATCTCCGTCCGGATTCCATTCTCAAAAGTACAGGCATAATATCCCAAGGCAATCTTCTCATCCACACGTTTCTGGATGATTTCCCCAGCATGCAGGAAAGGCTGAATCAGGATATTGCCATACTTCTGTCCACCCCCGGTTCCGCTGACATGCATCTGCGAGAATCCCTTGAGAGGTTCAGGCATCGGAGCCCATCCTGCATTCGGCATAGACACGGCATCCGGTCCAGGCTTCGCCATACCGTATGGCATACAAGGTCCGGGGAAAGTTCTACCCAATCCCTCACTTCCGATACGTGGATCTACGTATCGGGAAAAATCCTGCGCCATTGTCATCAAGAAGCCAATGGCAAAAATATAGCTAAGAATACGCTTCTCTTCATACGTTTTATTAATAAGCGCGCCAAAATCTTCAAATTTACCACATTTTGGCGCAGCTATAATGCCATTTGAATGCGATTCATCAAGACCTCCACATATCCATGACTCATCACCAATGCCTTGCTGGAAGTTTTCTTGGTTCCATCTTTCTTCGCAAAAGGGAAACAATCATTCAGCGACCATGTTTCGTTCACAGTATATGGGGGATGCTTGTCGAAATCCTCATCCAGCATGGCACTCCAAATACCATCATCAACTTTCGTCACCTCATAGTTTGGAACGACTATCGTCAGTTTGACCTGTTCATCTTTGATGTCGCAACGCACAAGAGGGCGAATATTGACACAATAAGAGGAATAACCACCCGAGTGATAAGCAATGCCAGGCAAATAACCCTTTGCCATGATAACCCCCAATTCCTTGTCTGCCATCTCTATCGATGAACTAGCATTGCTAAAGGTTTTCAGAAACCAATAATTCAAATCGACAAAGAGTTCATTTTTACTCTTGCCTCGCACCGAGATTGTTTTCTCAAACGTCAAAGCATTGTCCTTGTCCAACGTATCTTTTTCGCCAAGATAAAGCGCAATGTCTTTCCATCTTTTTCCATATTGATTAATCACGTAGGTCTCGACCTCTTTACGGCTCAATGTTTGAGCATCTACAGTTAGCAAGCCTGCCAACCACAGTAATAACAACAATAGATTTCTTCTCATAATCAAACAGTTTTATCAAAATGAAACAAACTTCATCTAACAATTAGAAAAAAGAGAGTGGCAGAACCCGCCACTCCCCATTTATCATCATTCAATCGATTAATATCCAGGATTCTGCTCCCAACCATTCAAATTGATTGTGTTTTGTGGCACTGGGAAGATGCGATGACGCTTGTCGAAGTTTGCATCTGGGAAGTCCTTATAATGAGGGAAGAACTCATCCTCATAATGACCGAAACGAATCATATCGTTACGACGCCAGTTCTCATCAAAGAATTCACGACCACGCTCATCATAGATTTCCTGCAAGGTAGGTTCGTTAGCTATCGTTGGAGCACCTGCATATGAACGAATCTGATTGAAGAGAGCTTTTGCACCACTACTACCCTGACGAGTAAGAGCCTCAGCCTTCATAAGAAGAATGTCGGCATAACGGAAGATTGGCAGGTCATTAGACTGGTTACGACCATTATTATAGTCAGCGGGAGTCGTAAACCACTTGATGGAGTGACAACCCTGCTGATAAGCATTAGCGTCATTGCCAACTTCGATGGTGTTATCTTTCTTAGCAAGAGTGATGTCTTCCGTAAAATGTACCTGGTTGCCTTTATACATAAAAGGTTCAGTTGTAGGACGTAAAGTCTTTGGGTCACGAACATAGACATCACCACGAAGAATGCAGAGATTACGAATATCCCCATCCAGAGAGAACAATTTGGCAAACTCAGGAGTGACTACCATGTTACCACCAAACGACTGAGTAAACTTATCTGTTGAACCATAGACATTTGGCAACAAATTTTTCATATCCTTGAATGTACGAGGACGAGCATACTGCATACCCTGACGGTTGATGGCATCATATGGTATTGCATATATGAAGTCTTCCACCTTCCAGCCATTGTCGTATGAGAACTTATGAAGATAGTCAACAGAACCCAAATTGAACTTACCACTATTGATAATATCATCGCAAGCAGCAATACAAGCATCCAACTTTGGATTTGCAGCAGTTGCTGCATCATATTGGTCAACCGACTCCGCCGTATAAACAGGCCAGTTGATATATAGCTTGGCAAGAAGAGCCTCTGCCATCCATTTAGTAGGCTTGCCGTATGAATTTTCAGTAACATCATCCGTCAATACAGGAATAATGTCATTAAGCTCACTCTCAATCCACTCCGCAACTTCCTTACGTGAAGAACGAGATACCACAGAACCTTCAGCCTGAACTTTATCCAAAATAGGCGTATCACCATAATTATCCATCAAAATCCAGGTATAATAAGCACGTATGGCACGAGCTGGCGCTTTCATCTGGGCAGAAGCTCCGCTACCCAATTCCTCCAAGATGGTATTCGCCTTTGTAATACCAGCCGTCACATCATCATACCAACCGATAGATGCATCATTAGGAGAACTACAATGAAGTGCTTGGTGAGCATAGGTACCACTGTCATAATAACCGCCAGCAAAAGCGAGTGAAGTAAACTCATCGGAAGCCAAGCATTGCGCCTCCATATAACGGCGACCCAATGTTCCTGCAAGATGGTAATATACATCCGCCATTTTTGCCTCCACAACAATCATCGGATCAACTCCTGAGTTTTGACTAGGATCCTCAGTATATTGCGAGTTTGGACTCATGTCCAAGTCCGTACAGCCGGTAAGTGCCATGGCAAACAATCCAGCTGAAATAAACAATCTATTTAGTTTCATATTCTGTAATCTGATTAAATGTTATTACTTTAGGTCGATATACTGTGGCGCAGCCTATTTCTTCTTGCTTCCACCGAAATTAATCTTCACACCTACCATGAAGGTACGTGTATGTGGATAACGGCTCCAACGGTAATCGATACCAGGATCAATGCCACCCATGTTTACCTCTGGGTCAAGTCCCTTGTAACTAGTAATCGTAAAGAGATTGTTGGCAGTTCCGTAAAGAGTCAAGTCCTGAATCCAGTCATTAAAGCAATTACGGAATGTGTAACTCAAAGAGAGCGTCTGAAGACGAACGTAAGATCCTTTCTCTATATAACGGTCCGAAGGAAGTGAGCTTGAAGCATCACCAACAGGATTAGAAAGGAATTCTTTCAATACGTTCTTACCATCTGAGAACATTTGAGCAGCCGTATAGTGAGCGCGAGGACTATTATAAACGTCATTACCGAACACACCTGTGATAAATGCGTTCAGACTCCAGTTCTTATAAGTAAGCGTATTGTTCCAACCTGCATTGAGCTTAGGTTGCGCACAACCAGTTATAGAACGGTCTTTCAAACTTGGATTGTTGGTGGTTTCGCCTGTACGATTACCATTTTCGTCAAGAACGTAGTACTCTGAGCGACCATTTACAGTTCCAGCATACTGATATGTATAGAATGTACCAATAGGTTCGCCCTCCATAATTCTCTGTGTCCAACCATCAGCAGAAACACCAGCTACCATTGGGTCACCTTGGGTGAGATTAGTAGTATGGAATGTCTCATTCTGCATCTTATCGACAGTATTCTTGTTATGAGAGAGATTAAGGGTAGTACTCCACATGAAATTCTTGGTACGAACAGGCACCGCATTCAATGTGAACTCAATACCCTTATTGGTCATCTCACCCACATTGGCATCCATCCAACCATATATGTACTGAGTCGTAGAAACAGGATAGCTCCAAATCAAGTCCTTGGTCTTCTTATGATAAACTTCTACAGTACCATTTAGACGTCCCTTCAAGAATGCGAAGTCGAGACCAATGTTCAACATACCTGTTGACTCCCACTTCAAATCAGGGTTTGCATTCTTGGTTGCACCGTATGTGCGATAAGTCTTACCATCATATACGAATGTACCAGAAGCACCATACGTATTATAAGAAGAATACACATCGAAGCCCATGGCATTACCAGAAATACCATAACCCGCACGAAGTTTCAAGTTATCGAAGATATGCTGGTTTTGCATAAATTTCTCCTCAGTGATATTCCAGGCAGCAGATACAGATGGGAAAGTTCCCCAACGATTGTTCTTGCCGAATACCGAAGAACCGTCACGACGAATGGTTGCCTGAAGCATATAACGACTGTCAAAAGAGTAGTTCACACGACCGTAGAAAGAGATGTTACGTACTTTCTCCAAATAGCCGCTCTGAACGGAGTTCTGAACACCCAAGATGGTTTGTGCGTATGACATATTATACCATCCAAGATCATCATTATAGTAACCTTCAACACTGAGACCGAATCCATCGTTATTCTTCTTTTCTTCCCAAGAATAACCAGCCATCAGGTCAACCTTGTTCTTACCGGCCTTAAAGTTGTAGTTCAGATAAGTCTCAAAAGTCTGTTCACGACCAAAATAGGTGTTACGGGTTGCCTGACCATTCTTGTTACCAATACCCTCTAACTGAGAGTTACGGGTATTATAGGCACTATAAGTACTTTGATAATTACTCCAAGAATAGTTGACATTCCAGACCAATCCTTTCCAGAGTTCAAGTGCTGTCTTTCCAACAAACTGGTTACGTTCCATACTGTCTCAGACTTATTTTCCTCCATCAATGCAAGAGGGTTATAGTTCTTGGAGCCAGAGCCTACAGTCCATGTTCCATCCGTATTCTTCACTGCATTAGTAGGAGAATAATAGTTCATGGCATCAAGCACAGATGCGCCCTCATTGCCAGATGGTACGCCAAAGTGTTTGCCATACATCATATTCGCACCTATAGAAATCGTAAGGTGGTCTTTCAATGTCTTGGTTGATACAAGAGAACGGACATTGAAACGGTCAAAGCCTGTCATCTTGATGACACCCTCACGCTTTCTGAGATCGCCACTTATCATATAACTAGTAGAACCATTGCCACCACTAATGTTTACATTATGATTATGACTGATACCAGTACGAAGCACCTCGTCTTGCCAATCCGTATTGGCACCACCATCCTTGAGAGTTATATTGTTGTCCTTTGCATACTGACGCAAGTCATCAGCTGTACACACATCATATTTCTTCAGTATATTGTCAATAGCTACATAGCCATTATAGGTTACATTGGTTCTTTCCTTAGAACCCTTCTTGGTGGTAATGATGATTACACCATTGGCAGCCTTAGAACCATAGATGGCTGTTGCCGTAGCATCACGAAGCACGTCAATAGACTCGATATCTTCTGGAGACACAATAGAAATATCAACTCCAGGGATTCCATCCACTACATAGTAAGGTGACATGGCACCCGTACGGAGAGTAGAAGCACCACGAAGGGTAATAGTAGGAGAACCGTTAGGATCGGCAGTAGAAGAAACCACCAAACCCGGAACCTTACCCTGAAGCATCTGACCAGGATCGGTGAACACGCCACGGTTCAAATCCTCAGCCTTTACGGTTGTGATGGAAGAAGTAACATCCTTACGGCGCATCGTACCATAACCTACAACTACGACCTCATTCAAGGCCGTATTATCTTCCTGCATAACAATCTGGCTGTTAGAGCCAGCCTTTACCGTCTGCGGTGTAAATCCTATGTAAGAGAGCTTCAGCTTCGCTCCCGGCTTCACATTCAAGGTATAGTTACCATTTATATCGGTAACCGCACCATTGTTAGTACCTACCTCCATGACGCTTACGCCTATAAGAGGTTCTCCATTGGCATCCTTCACGGTGCCGCTGACCTTACTTTGTGCAAATGTGAGTGTACTCACCAGCAGAAGGGCGGAAGAAAACAATACTCTTTTCATGCTTCTTCCATTTGTCTTTTGTACTATTTGCATAACTTATTAGATTTTGTTATAAATAATCGGATGCAAAGGTAGTACTACCTTATTACACCTGTTTAAGATTTTAGTTTCAATTTTATGAAAAGACTGTTTTCTTAGTCGTCTATTCCGAAAGTCTTTCCTCCATAATTTACTTTCGGTCCAACTTGTACTCTCAGATCATCAAACTCTACGTTCCTGGCATTTTCTACATAGACTCCATATACCTTATTATATATAAAGCCCTCGCCACGACATGGGCGCTTGTCATACATGCCGCCATCATAGCCTGTCAGTTTCTTCAAGTTGAGATGTACATTGTTGAAATAGATATTGTTTACTTTATCCCGGGTATCTCCGCCGATAAAGCATCCGTTTTCTGAAGTGGCATAAATATGATTAAAGTAGATATGGCTCACCTCGCCACATCTTCCTACAGTCTGCCCCTTAGGAAAACGCCAGTTGGCATCCTTGTGATTTCCATTGGCACGAGGGTAAGAAGTTACATAAATAGGTTCTGCCTTGCCCCACCATACATCGCTCCACAGCTGGCAATCCAGAATGATATTAGAGAAAACCACATTGCTCACGGTTCCCTCATCACGATTTTGAATACCAAGACCACGGTTGCTACCTTTGATCACGCAATTGTCGATAACCACATTATAGATGGAATCCATATTCTCGCTGCCAATCTTCACGGTACAGCTGCGACTTTCCATCACACAATTCGTTACCACGATGTCGTGACAAGAACCATATTCTTCAAACTCACGGCGGTTTTTCAGGCAGATGGCGTCATCGCCACTGGTGATATGACAATTGGCAATGCGCACATTCTTGCTATGATCGATATCAATGCCATCACCATTACGAATCTTGAGATTGTTGAGCAGATTGATGCCATCAATCACAGCCCCATCACATCCAATGAGATGTACCGTCCAGTAAGCACCTTCCCGAATGGTAATATCACGGATATTGAGATTCCTGACTCCCATCAGGGTAAGCACGTGCGGGCGGGGATCGAAAGTAGTGACCGGCTTGAGCTCGTAACTATCAAAAAGTTCAGCACCCATAAACTTGATACCATTGCCATGAATCGTACCATGACCCGAGAACGAAAGATTCTCCACATCCTTCGCCCATATCCACATCATACCCTCACCCTCATTCTTACCGAAGGCACTGAGATGGTAGATACTTTCATCGGGATTGGCTTTCCAGACGGAATTGGTTTCCAGAACGATGTTCACATTCGATTTCAACTGTACAGGTCCTGACAGGAAAGTATGATTGGCGGAAAAGACCACATCTCCCCCTCCGGCATTCGTACAAGCATCCACAGCTTTCTGAATGGCGATTGCGTCATCACTGATTCCGTTACCTCGAGCACCGAAATCCATCACATTG
This sequence comes from Prevotella sp. AM34-19LB, assembly GCF_003468525.1. Classification (NCBI taxonomy): domain Bacteria; kingdom Pseudomonadati; phylum Bacteroidota; class Bacteroidia; order Bacteroidales; family Prevotellaceae; genus Prevotella; species Prevotella sp. AM34-19LB. The sequence continues at coordinate 16,927 of NZ_QSIG01000016.1, forward strand.
AAATTACGCCCATAGACAATACAGGGTATGGCTAGTAAAATCAATAAGTTTAGCGTTAATTTATTCATCGGCTTAAAGATTTGTTTCGGCAAAAATAAACAAAAAAAACAATAAATGCAAGCTTTTTAGTAAAAAATATAAGTTTCAACAATAAAAAATCCCTTTTTTATTCCTGCTAACCCACTTTTACTATGATTTCAAACGTATATATAATGCCAAAGGAAACACCAGGAAACAAACCAAACCTATTCGACACAGTATTCCAGACAAGCCGTATGCATATTTATGCCGCATATTTCCTGCATATTTCTGTCATTCTACAACAATTTATCGTAAATATGCAATTTTTATACGTATTTTCTTGGCGTTTTCATATATTTATTGTAATTTTGCAACCACAAACGAATAAAAATACAGCGTATGAAAGTAAAGAACAACAGATTAGAAGCATTAAAGATGCTTATCTCTAGCCAAGAGCTAAGTTCGCAGGAACAACTCTTGCAAGCTTTGCACAAAGAAGGATTTGAGATAACGCAAGCCACATTGAGCCGCGACCTCAAGCTGCTCAAGGTAGCCAAGGCTGCTTCATCCAGCGGAAAATACGCATACGTCTTACCCAATGATGCACTCTACAAACGTGTCACTCACCCTATGTCCATCAGCAAGATGGGACTGAGTACAGGATTTCAATCCATCAATTTCTCAGGCAACATGGTAGTTATCAAGACACGTCCGGGATATGCGAGCAGTATCGCCTACAACATCGACAACAGCGATATTCCTCAAATCCTTGGAACCATCGCAGGAGATGACACCATCTTCCTGGTCAAGAAGAAGGGTACTACAGAAGAGGAAATCATTGACATCTTGTCGGAAGTGATTCCGGAGCTCAATCATAGATATTAATTGATGGTTGACAGGTATTATAACAACAGATTACAAATAAGAACATTCAAAATATAAAGAGAAAATGGAAGAAGTTAAAGTAATGGTGGCTGACGAAAGTCACATCAAGTACATCGACACCATTCTGACTACAATTGCAGAAGCTGCAAAGAAGCGTGGTTCTGGTATCGCCAAGCGTTCACCAGAGTATGTTGCCACCAAGATGCGCGAAGCCAAGGCGGTCATCGCTCTCCAGGGCGAGAAGTTCGCAGGTTTCAGCTACATCGAAACATGGGGCAACAAGCACTATGTCACCACATCAGGTTTGATCGTCCACCCAGACTTCCGTGGTTTGGGACTGGCTAAACGCATCAAGAACCTGACCTTCACGCTCGCCCGACAGCGATGGCCTCATGCCAAGATTTTCTCTTTGACATCCGGTTCGGCTGTCATGAAGATGAACACCCAGTTGGGTTATCTTCCAGTTACTTTCGCCGACCTGACCGATGATGAGTCATTCTGGCGTGGTTGCGAGGGTTGCATCAACGTAGATGTGCTCCATCGCACCAACCGCAAATACTGCATCTGCACCGCCATGCTCTTCGACCCAGAAGAACATCTGCCTATCAAGCTTCCTCAGGAAGTGATTGAGAGAATCCGCAAGATTGACGGTCCATCTGCAGAAATTTAAATCCTTATATATAATAAGGTGTTGGCAAGAATGCCATCTAAACATTATTCACCACATATTAAACATAAAATAAAATGGCAAACAAGAAAGTTGTAGTCGCTTTCAGCGGCGGTCTCGATACATCATACACAGTAATGAAGTTGACCCAGGAAGGCTGGGATGTTTATGCAGCATGCGCTAACACTGGTGGTTTCTCTGCCGAGCAGTTGAAGACCAACGAGGAGAACGCATATAAGTTGGGTGCAAAGGCATACGTCACTCTCGACGTTACCCACGAGTATTACGAGAAATCATTGAAATACATGATTTTCGGTAATGTGCTCCGCAACAACTGCTACCCTATCTCTGTATCTTCAGAGCGTATCTTCCAGGCTATCGCCATCGCACGCTACGCCAAGGAGATTGGTGCTGATGCCATCGCTCACGGAAGTACAGGTGCCGGCAACGACCAGATTCGTTTCGACATGACCTTCCTGGTGATGGCTCCTGGTGTAGAGATCATCACCTTGACACGTGACAAGGCACTTTCTCGTAAGGAGGAGGTTGATTACCTGAACGAGCATGGTTTCTATGCAGACTTCACCAAGTTGAAGTATTCTTATAACGTAGGTATCTGGGGAACCAGTATCTGCGGTGGTGAGATTCTCGACCCAACCCAGGGTCTCCCAGAGGAGGCTTACCTGAAGCACGTTACAGCCAAGGAAGAAGAGGCTGAGCTGAAGATTACCTTCGAGAAAGGTGAGATTGTAGCTGTCAACGGCGAGAAGTTTGATGATAAGGTGGCTGCCATCCAGAAGATTGAGGAGATTGGTGCTTCTTACGCCATCGGTCGCGACTGCAACGTGGGTGATACCATCATCGGTATCAAGGGTCGTGTAGCTTTCGAGGCTGCAGCTCCTAAGCTCATCATCGAGCTCACCGCCTGTTGGAAAAGAGCACATTGAGCAAGTGGCAGCAGTACTGGAAGGATCAGGTAGGCAACTGGTACGGAATGTTCCTCCACGAGAGCCAGTACCTGGAGCCAGTGATGCCGGATATCGAGGCAATGCTGACTTCTTCTCAGCGCAACGTCAACGGTACTGCTATCCTGAAGCTTCGTCCATACAGTTTCCAGACTGTAGGAATCGATTCACCAGACGATTTGACCAAGTCTAAGCTCGGTGAGTATGGTGAGATGCAGCACGGTTGGACAGCCGAGGATGCGAAGGGCTTCATCAAGGTAAGCTCTACCCCACTCCGTGTTTATTATGGTATGCACCTAACGAGGAAAGATAATGATGGTAAAAGTTGGTATTTTAGGAGCAGCTGGTTATACAGGAGGCGAGTTGATTCGCCTCCTCATCAACCATCCAGAGGCAGAGATTGTATTCGCCAATAGCGAGAGTAACGCCGGCAACCTGGTGGCTGAGGTTCACGAGGGATTGTATGGCGAGACTGATTTGAAGTTTACCGCCGAGATGCCTTTCGACCAGGTGGATGTCATCTTCTTCTGCTTCGGTCACGGCAAGAGCGAGGCGTTCCTGAAGGAGCACAATGTTCCGGAGAACGTGAAGATTATCGATTTGGCACAAGACTTCCGTCTTGCCCCTGAGACTGTGGTTGCTACCCAGCAGCCAACCCCAGCCGCTCACGATTTTGTATATGGTCTTCCAGAAATAAATGAATCAAAAATAGCCGTAGCTCAGCACGTGGCAAACCCAGGTTGTTTTGCAACTTGCATTCAACTTGGTTTGTTGCCTGCTGCTAAGATGGGCCTCATCAACAGCGATGTATCTGTCAATGCCATTACCGGTAGTACAGGTGCTGGTCAGAAGCCAGGTACCACTACCCATTTCTCATGGCGCAACAACAACATGAGCATCTACAAGGCTTTCAACCATCAGCACGTGCCAGAGATTCGTGAGAGTCTGAAGCAGACACAGGGTTATCTCGATGCAGCCATCGACTTCATCCCTTACCGTGGCGATTTCGCCCGCGGCATCTTCGCTACTGAAGTGGTGAAGACCGATAAGCCTATCGAAGAAATCGTGGCAGGTTACAAGGAGTTCTACAAGAATGCCAAGTTCACCCACTATGTGGATAAGGCTATCGACCTGAAGCAGGTGGTGAATACCAACAAGTGCCTGGTTCATGTGGATAAGTATGGCGATAAACTCCTCATCACTTCCTGCATCGATAACCTTCTGAAGGGTGCCGTAGGTCAGGCTGTACAGAACATGAACATCATGTTTGGTCTCGACCAGACTGCAGGTTTAAAACTCAAGCCATCAGCATTTTAGATAAAAGAATTCGGAAGAACGGATGAAAAATCATTCGTTCTTCTATCATATATAAATTCTTCAATCACATATAAAATAAGAAAACAATATGAATTTATACGACGTATATCCTCTTTTCGATATTAACATTGTAAAAGGACAGGGCTGCAAGGTATGGGACGACAAAGGTCAGGAATATCTCGACCTCTATGGCGGTCATGCCGTTATCAGCATCGGTCATTGCCATCCTCACTATGTGGAGATGCTCACCAATCAGTTGAACAACCTGGGTTTCTATTCCAACTCTGTCATCAACAAGTTGCAGGTGAAACTCGCTGAGCGTCTGGGCAAGGCTAGCGGTTATGAGGATTACCAGTTCTTCCTCATCAACTCGGGTGCCGAGGCAAACGAGAATGCCCTGAAGTTGGCTTCTTTCACCAACGGCAGAACCCGTGTGCTCTCTTTAGAAAAAGCATTCCACGGCAGAACATCCCTTGCCGTAGAGGTAACAAATAATCCAAAGATTATCGCACCTATCAATGATAATGGTCACGTAACCTATCTTCCTATCAACGATTTGGAGGCTTGGGAGAAGGAACTTGCCAAGGGCGATGTCTGTGCTTGTATCATCGAGGCTATTCAGGGCGTAGGTGGCTGCAACATGGTAACTCCTGAGTTTGCTCAGGGCTTGCAGGCAGCCTGCAAGAAATACGGCACTTTCCTGATTTGCGATGAAATCCAGTGCGGTTATGGCAGAAGCGGTAAGTTCTTCGCTCACCAGTGGTTGGGCATCAAGCCAGATCTCATCACCGTAGCCAAGGGTATCGGTAATGGTTTCCCTATGGGTGGCGTGTTGATTTCTCCAGAGTTTACTCCTGTATATGGTCAGCTGGGTACTACCTTCGGTGGCAACCATCTGGCATGTACAGCAGCTCTCGCCGTTCTCGATGTTTTCGAGAAGGAGAACCTGGTAGAGAATGCGCATGAGGTTGGTGAATACCTCATCGCCCAGCTGAAGGAATTGCAGAAGCGCAACAGCCATATCACAGAAGTTCGTGGCCGTGGTTTGATGGTAGGTGCCGTACTCGATATTCCTCATAAGGAAGTTCGCAGCAAGCTCATCCACGAGCAGCACTGCTTCACCGGTTGCGCTGGAACAAATATCCTCCGTATCCTCCCTCCATTGGTATTGACCAAGGAGAATGTGGATGACTTCATCGGAAGATTGGAAACCGTATTGAAGGAAGTATAAACCCATTGAGATAAGAATATAAAGAAAACTCAACCCATAAAAGAAATAGGAATCACTCCTATCGTGAGCAGCAAGCCCTTTGCGGTTTGCTGCTTTTTTGTTTCCCTTATAGGAAAAGTGTAGTTTTATCTTGGTTATTTCGTAGGAAAAGTGTATATTTGCAGCCGTAATCCTTGGAATGGTGTATAAAACAGCTGCACTTATTCGCATCTTAATATGGCAAATAATATTAAACAGGCTTATAAACATATAAAATGACAACAGACAATAAAGACAACAGGTTCTCAATAGAGAACAGCGATTATGCCGAGATACTGCGACACGCTGTCGCAGTAATTGAGCATGCTCGGACAGAAATAGCCCGACATGTTAATGGCTATGTCTCTACCGCTTATTGGGAGATTGGTCAAATACTTCATGAGCGCAAGATTGAAAGTGGGTATGGTGACAGAGTTGTAAGACGGTTGTCAGCAGACCTGAAAGAACGCTATCCAAAGATGGGTGTTTCACCACGAAATCTGTGGGATATGAAGAAATTCTACGAACGCTTTTGTCACTCAGATATAAAAGTGCGACAAGCTGTCGCACTTTTGCCTTGGGGACATATATTGCGTCTTCTTCAGAAAGTTGGCAATGACGATGCAGCAATGCTTTTCTATGCACAAGAGACACGTTCCAAAGGTTGGAATCGCGACTTGTTGCTCAATGCCATCAAACTCAATATGTATGAGACACAAGCATTGGCACGAGTAGACAACAATTTCGACCGTACTCTTCCTGCCGAACAAGCGCAGTATGCCAACGAAGTGTTTAACAGCAGCTATAATCTTGGTTTCTTGGGAGTAACAAGTCCTATTTTGGAGCTTGAACTTGAAGACCGCCTTGTAAAAGCTATCACCCGTTTCCTTATGGAACTTGGTAATGGCTTCACTTTCATTGGCAACCAGCATGTATTGGAATACAATGGTAAAGAAAGCAAGGTAGATATGCTGTTTTTCCATCGTGGACTGCGCTGCCTTGTTGCTGTTGACTTAAAAATAGGGGCTTTCAAACCAGAGTATGCAGGCAAGATGAACTATTATCTGTCTCTGCTTGACCGTCTTGAACGTGGTGCAAACGAGAACCGTTCCATAGGAATCATACTTTGTGCGGAAAAAGACCGTGTAGAGGTGGAACTTGCACTTGAAGATATGGGAAAACCTATCGGAGTGGCAGACTATCAGCTGATAGTACCGAAAGAGAAATTACAGAAAGTCCTTACTGATGAGATAAAGGCATTTAGTGAGGAAAAAGAAAAAAAGATTAATTGAGCAAGCAAATGTCAAAAGCAAATAACAGAGCGGCAGCCGATACATTTTTGGCTGTCGCTCTTGGCGTTTTTTAAAAAAGTTATTACCTTTGCCAACAGGAAGAGACAACGCAAGAGTAACTAATGAATTCCTCACTCTTCGTTCTTCACTTACGAACATGACAGAGAAACGACAGAAAATTGCTTCCTCTGCCTTCGCAAAAAAAATGGGAAGGCTGGTGATATGAGAAGGGAGAAATCACAGCTTTAGTAGTCATAAATAAATTCTAACTGTACGGTTGAAACGGGCTGAAAGCCCAAACCTTGCTTCTGCCCTTTACCTTTCCCTTCGGTCGGTGACCGTTGGCTCAGGTCGTATTGAGTATTTCCAAACGTACAGGCCAAATAACTTTACAGATTAAGATATAGCGAAAATATCTCTTAAGGGAAGATTTTATTTCCCTTAAGGAAAAAAATATTTTCCCTTAAGGAAAAATACAAATATCCTTAAGGGAAAATTTTCAATCCCTTCTTTCCCCATTTTATGGGTGTTTCTTCTTGTTTTACTCTTTCTTGAATATTATTTACATAGCTAGGAGAATAAAAAGGGGATAGGATAAAAATGAAATAATAATTGTAACTACTCTTGCTCATAGGGGTACTGAGTTGTTAGCAGCATTCTCCACAAAACGAATCCGCAGGTTCACAAAAAACACGCTACCTCCAGCCATACTTTTTAAATATTTTGCTTACCTTTGCACCAAACTTATCAGTATGGAAGAATATCTCATCATATCAAATGCCAACTTCTTGCCCAGAGTGGCTTCCGATAATGACAAATGGAGCATTGTGGTTAAAGGCAATAGGCAAGGAGAAGACGACCAAGGACGTGGATACTTCCAGAATGGGAGTAAACTAGCGAAATTCTTAGAATATCGTCAGTAAACAAGCGTACTTTCTTAAAAAATCGTCTATAGACACGCTATTTTCAGATAAAAGTAGTATCTTTGCACCGTAATTGCATTTTAACTATAAGACGACAATGAAAATAACAATTATCGGAGCAGGTGCTATGGGCGGTGCTATGGCTGAAGGACTCTTGCAGAGCGAGAAGTTCACTCCATCAGATATTACGGTATCAGACCATAACCAACCAGTATTGGATCACTTCGCAAGCGAAGGAGCCAGCGTAACTCTCGACAACCAGTTGGCTTGCCACGGCGCAGACATCGTATGCGTGGTAGTAAAACCATGGTGCGTGGAGAAGACATTGAAGGGTATCAAGGATGCACTCAACTACAAGAATCAGAAACTCGTAGTGGTAGCAGCCGGTGTGCCATCAGCCAACATCAAGGAGTGGCTGGATAAGGATGGTATCACCCCAACCTTCTTCCTCGTGATGCCAAACATCGCCATCGCCTACAAGCAGTCGATGACCTTCATCACTCCTGTAGATGCATCTGCCACAGAAACCCAGCAAATTACAGAAATCTTCGATGAATTGGGCGAAAGCCTCATCATGGAAGAACGCCTCTTCCCTGCTGCCACCGCTATGTCGTGTGCCATCGCTTACGCCATGCGCTATGTAAGAGCCAATGTGGAAGGCGGCGTAGAGATGGGCTTCAAGGCTAAGGATGCCCAGAAGATTGTCTTGCAGACCATCAAGGGTGCCGTAGAGCTGCTTCAGGAAACTGGCGAACACCCAGAGGCTGCCATTGATAAGGTTACTACTCCTGGTGGCTGCACCATCAAGGGCCTCAACACCATGGAACAGGGCGGCTTTACTAGCGCAGTCATCAATGGTTTGCTGGCAGGAAAAAGATAAAACAACCAATAAAATATTCGATTATGGACGAAGCAATTAAGCAAATCGGTGAAAGACTGAAAGGTCTCCGTGAGGTTCTCAACATCCCGGCTGAGGAGGTGGCTGAACTTTGCGAAATCAGTCTTGATCACTATCTCAAGATTGAGTCGGGAGAAGCCGACCCTTCTGTGTATCGACTTTCAAAAATTTCCAAGCGATACGGCATCGACCTTGACGTATTGCTCTTCGGCGAGGAACCTCGCATGAAGGGATACTACGTTACCCGCAAGGGACAGGGACCGGAGATAGACCGCAACAACCAGTATAAATACCAGAGCCTTGCCGTAGGATTCAAGGATAGAAAGGTGAATCCATTTATGGTACAGGTGGATCCGTTGCCAGGCGACAAGAAGCCAAATAAGAACGGACACGACGGACAGGAATATGATTATGTGATTGAGGGACAGCTGGAAGTTACCATCGAAGAGAAGGTGATGGTGCTGAACCCGGGCGACAGCATCTACTTTGACAGCAAGAAGTCACACTGCTTCCGCTCACTCAACGGTGAGTCTGCCAAGTTCCTTTGCATCATCATTTAAGTTTCCTTATATCATTATTTAGAAGAGTAACTATGATTGAGAGATTTCTTAAACAGACAAAATTCACTTCAGAGCAAGACTTCAAGGAGCATCTGGAGTTTATCATACCAGAAGATTTCAACTTCGCCTACGACGTGATGGACGAATGGGCAAAGATCAAACCAGACCACGTGGCGCTGCTTTGGGCAAGCGAACGAGGTGAGGAAATCCGTTTCACATACAAGGACCTGAAGGAGCAGAGCGACAAGGCTGCCGCTTACTTCCAGAGTCTCGGTATCGGTCACGATGATAAGGTGATGCTGATTCTGAAGCGTCACTATCAGTGGTGGCTCGCCATGCTAGGCCTCCACAAGTTGGGCGCCGTAGCCATCCCTGCCACCCACATGCTTACCAAGCACGACATCATTTACCGCAACAATGCAGCAAGCGTAAAGGCGATTATCTGCTGCGGCGATGATTACGTGGTAGAGCAGATTAACGAGGCAATACCAGAGAGTCCTACAGTCAAGACTTTAATCAGTATCGGTCCAGATATCCCGGAAGGTTTCCACGACTGGATGAAGGAATGGAACGAATGTGCTCCTTTTGTTCGCCCAGAACATGTAAACTCTAATGAGGATACCCTGCTGATGTACTTCACATCTGGAACCACTGGCGAGCCAAAGATGGTAGCACACGATCACCTCTATGCTCTCGGTCATCTGACCACGGGTGTATATTGGCACAATCTCCATGAGAACTCCATCCATCTTACCGTAGCCGATACCGGTTGGGGCAAGGCTGTATGGGGCAAGCTCTACGGACAATGGTTTGCCGGAGCCACCGTCTTCGTCTTCGATCACGAGAAGTTTACTGCTGATAAGATCATGCGCCAGATTGAGAAGTATCACATCACCTCTTTCTGTGCCCCTCCTACTATCTACCGCTTCATGATTCAGGAGGATTTCTCTAAATATGACCTCAGCAGTCTTGAATACTGCACCACTGCGGGTGAGGCTATGAACCCATCCGTGGCAGAAACCTTCCAGAAGCTGACAGGTGTTCAGATTTACGAGGGCTTTGGACAGACTGAGACTACGATGACACTCGGAACCTTCCCTTGGATCAAGCCAAAGCCAGGAAGCATGGGCAAGCCAAACCCACAATATGATGTTCACATCCTCCGCCCAGACATGACGGAATGCGAGGATGGTGAAAAGGGCGAAATTTGCATCCGCATCGGCGACAACAAGCCTATCGGTCTCTTCAAATATTACTATCGTGATGAAAAGCAGACCAAATCGGTTTGGCACGATGGTTACTATCACACAGGCGATATGGCTTGGCGTGATGAGGAAGGCTACTTCTGGTTTGAGGGAAGAATCGATGACGTGATCAAGAGTTCTGGCTACCGCATCGGTCCTTTCGAGGTAGAGAATGCCTGATGACTCACCCTGCCGTAGTAGAGTGCGCCATCACCGGTGTGCCAGACCCAATCCGCGGCATGGTTGTCAAGGCAACCGTCGTATTGAAGGATGAATACAAGAGTATGGCAGGTCCAGACCTCATCAAGAAGCTGCAGAATCATGTGAAGCATGAGACTGCTCCTTACAAATATCCTCGCATCATCGAATTCGTAGATGAATTGCCAAAGACCATCTCCGGTAAGATTCGAAGAGTAGAGATTCGAGAAAAAGACAATAAAAAGAAATAATGATTGTTGGAGCAAAGGATTTGAAAAAACAGAATCCTTGCTCCAACTAAATATCAGCATAAAATGGGAAAAAGAATCGTAGTAAAGGTGGGCAGCAACGTGCTGACACGAGAAGACGGAAAACTGGATGTAACGAGGATGTCGGCAATTGTGGACCAGATTGTCTGGCTCAGAAAGCACGATTATGAGGTGATTCTGGTATCTTCTGGTGCCGTGGCTGCCGGAAGAGCCGAACTGCACGTTGACCACCATCTGGACAGCGTGGAGCAACGCCAGTTGTTCTCTGCTATCGGACAGGTAAAACTCGTAGGTCTCTATTACAACCTTTTCCGCGAATACAAGATCAAGATAGGTCAGGTATTGACCATGAAGGAGAATTTCGGTGCCGAGGAGCAGTATAAGAACCAGGAAGCCTGCATGCAGGTGATGCTGGAAAACAACGTACTCCCTATCGTCAACGAGAACGATACCGTATGCATTACCGAGCTGATGTTTACGGATAACGATGAGTTGTCTGGCTTGATTGCCAAGATGATGAATGCCGACACTTTGATTCTGTTAAGCAATGTGGATGGCATCTACAATGGCGACCCAAGCGAGCCAACCACCCGCATCATCCCATCGGTTTATTACGACCGCGACATCAGCGAGTATATCCTTGCCAGCAAGAGTAGTCACGGCAGAGGCGGTATGACATCAAAGGTAAAGACCGCCCACGACGTAGCCAATGCCGGCATCAAGGTAATCATCGCCAACGGCAACACGCCAAACATTCTCATCAATCTGAAGGAACATCCGATGGAGACTCTTCATACTGAGTTTGTGGCAAGACCGCTAAACAAGTAAAATCATCAGGGATAAGAAATACAGAAACCTAAAAAAGCAGCAAGCCTATTTATAGACTTTGCTGCTTTTCGTTTTCATTATGAATAGTTGATACGTTATTCTAATACCAATACATGGCTCGTTCCATCTGTCTGGCTGAATACATTCAAACCGACTTTCATCAGATAGTCACCACTATACTGCTTGCCATTGCACTCCAAATCAGATTCCTTACCAGGCATCAGATTAGTCTCCTTTACGGTATAAACCTTATCGGCATCCAATCCCTGCATCTTCACATTCATCAGAGGCTCCTTGTAGCGTGGATGCAAGTCATAAGCAAAGAGAACGGCACGCTGCTTGTCCTTACTTACATAGTTAATGGCACAGTGGTTGCCTTCGTATGGAGAAACCAGGCGATACTGGTCACCCTCAAGAATCATCGGCTTCATACTATCGTAGTTCTTAACAGCATTCTGCACAAACTTATAGTCATCACCAGAAAGCGACTTGAGGTCGATATCAAAGCCCAACTTACATGAACTGCAAACATCGGTGCGGAACTTCACACTGGTATTCTTGTTCCAGTTAGTTACATGCGAACCCATGGTCTTGGCTGGGAAGAACTTTGACAGGCTCCACTGGATGTAGAGACGCTCGTATGGATCCGTATCGTCTGAACACCAGAATTCAGTGAAATACTTAAGCATCTCGTAATCCATTCTGCCACCACCACCAGAACAGAGCATCATCGGCAACTTAGGATACTTGTTATGAATACGAGTAAGCACCTTGTAGATACCACGCACATGATCGATATAGAAATTACCCTGATTCTCCTTATGATATGGAGAATAGATATTGGTAATCACACTGTTGCAGTCCCACTTGAAGTAAGCCACATCCGGATTCTCCGTCATAATACGATCCACGATGCCGAACACATAATCCTGCACCTTAGGATTACTGATATCAAGTACCAGCTGGTTGCGGTAATAATAAGTATCACGCTTTGGCTGCATAATCACCCAGTCGGGATGCTTCTCAAAGAGTTCGCTCTTAGGATTCACCATCTCTGGCTCAATCCAAATACCAAACTTTACACCAGCCTTCTTGGCATCTCTTACCAATCCAGGTATTCCATCAGGCAGCTTGCTCTTGGTTGCCTCCCAGTCGCCGAGACCTGCATGGTCGTCCTTACGAGGATACTTGTTGGCAAACCAACCATCATCAAGCAAGAACATATCTACACCCAGGTCCTTGGCATCCTTCATCAACTCAGCAAGACTCTGCTGGTTGAAGTCGAATCCGGTATTCTCCCAGTTGTTCAAGAGCGTAAGGCGATCTTCCATACCCATGTTTACCTGATACTGGCGAGCCCAATTGTGCAAATTACGGGAAGCCTCACCGATACCATTATCGCTCATGGCAAAGATAAACTCAGGGGTAGTGAACGTCTCACCAGCCTTCAGCTTATAGTTAGAGGCGTATGGATTGATGGCAGGGATAACACGAAGGGCTCCCACGTTATCTACCTCGAAGGTAAAGCGGAAGTTGCCAGGCCATCCGATGGTTCCAAGCATCACCTTGCCCTCATTTTCCTTGGCAGGCTCATCGAATCCCAGTTCAAAGAAAGGCTCCTCCTGCATGGCTGCACGGGTACCCAACTTGGTATCAACTATCTTCTTACCAGCAGTCAACTGGCAAGTCTCAGGCTGGCCTTCCTTAGCCCAGTCGCTATGATAATTGGTAACGAAATACTTGTTTGCCTTAAAATAAAGCATTGTAGAGCTATATCTCCAAAGCGTAACCGGAGCTTTCTCCTTATGAGAAATTTCGCTCCACGCCTTGATGACGTTCTCCTTAGGATAAGCAGCATAGTGGAGCTTCACGGTCAGCGGATATACCTTGTCCTTAAGAGTGATGATGGTCTCAACACCTCCACTGATAGCCTTTTCTTCAGAAGACTGATAATACAAATAGGTGGTCATGTTACCATCCGCATGGGTCACTGCCACTGCTGGCTCGAAGAAATCTTCTGCACCAGAGGTTGCATAAACCTCATGTCCTCGCTGGCAGACGGCACCATCAGAAGCCGCATATACATCCCACTTCAGATGATTGTAATCTGAAGGATTCTTCAACTTGTCACCCAGATACACTTGGTAGAGGCGACCCTTAGGAGAAACTTGCATCACGAGGTCGGTCTTGTCTGTTGACACTCGGATGGTCTTTTGAGCAGATGCCATGATAGATGTCATGCACATCGCTGCGATAATCATAAATACCTTTTTCATCGTTCTTTGGTTTTTATGTGATTGCTTTGTTATAATTAAACGCTATAAAACTTTTGTTATTATCTCATTGTCTTATTATCTTAGAATTTGATTCCTGCGGAGAATTCCACCGTGAACGGACGGAGATAGCTACCACTCATGTACTTGCCATTATATTTTCCGGCTTCCTGCTTGGTAATCAGTTCAGAGCCACTAATGGTACCCTTGGCACCCTTCTCGTTAAAGATATTGATGACACTCACACCAAGGCTCAGCTTCTTGTTCACATTCCAGTTGATTCCACCGAAAGTCTCCCAGTGACCATTGAAATAGAGTGCTTCCTGAAGGTTGGCATAAGTCTTGCCGAAGTAACGGAAGCTCAACCAGGCATTCAGATTCTTGGTGATGTCGTATCTAGGGTCCAACTCAATAAGAACCTGAGGAATCTCCTTAACTATCATGTTGTTGGCATTCACACCCATAGACTGACCATCACTGAACGTTACGCTCGCATTATAGTTCTTATACACCGGCTTCTGATAGGTGAAGAGTGCATGCATGTGGAAGTTCTTGAACGGATTGATTTCTGCCGAGGTTGTCCAACCCAAAGTCTGGATATTATAGATGAGCAGCACCGTCTTGCCCTCTGTAGTGCCAGGCTTGGTAAGATTCTGCTGGTCGATATTGTTCGACTTTGATATGTAGGTCACCATTGAAGAAAGGTCAATCCAATCATTCTTGTAGAAAATACCGCCACGAATCAGTGGGATGGTTACTCGCTTATACTGCTCCTCGGTAGGACCTGTTCCTGCATACTCGCTGATGCGTGGGAAACGGGTGGCGATGGTAGCATCGGTTGTCAAACCAAACTGGCGGGTAAGGTTATACGTCAACTGCAAGGTGGCTGCATAATTCAATTTATCCTTGGTTACGTTCTTTGCTCCGATGCTGTGCTCGGTAGCAACAACAGAACCATCAGCAGCAGTGGCGTATGTATGATAGTTACCCATATGGAATCCTGAGAAACGTGGAGTAGAAATCTGATCGGCAGACATGCGGTAGTACTCCAATCTACCACCATAGAACACCTTGAACTTAGGACTTACCTTCCAATCGTCGGTAAAGTAGAGTGCCAACTTGTTCTCTGATCCCTTGGTGTATTCAGGACTCAACTCATTATAACCGAAAGTCTCAGAACGGCGGGCTGTCTGTGTAGGATCAAGCGGATTGACATACATCTGGCTCAATGTGCGAGGATAAGCTTCTACGGTGCCTGCCCACTGGAACGAAGATGAATAGTAATTGAGATGGTAATACCACTCGTTCAAACCAATCATTAACTTATGGTTGTTCAACTGCTTGGAGATTTCGGTAGTCAAAAGCGCATTGCTCACCTTACCAACATGCAACCAGGTGCGACGGCCTTCTATATAGCCACTGTAGGCAGACCCATCAGAAAGTTGGTAGCCATCAGCCTCGCTCACCTGAGAGATGGTACTTCCTCCGTAATCTACATAATTGGCACGTGGAGCATTCATATACTTGGCGTTGAATTTCCACAACCATCCATTATCAAACTGATACTGGCTGATGAGGCAATCTCATTGGCATGATTCTCACTGCCATCGCTCATATTCCATGTCTCCATCTTTCCTGACTTTGTATTCAAGTATTGGAAAGAACCTTGACGCTGCACGTATGAGTCCATACCAGGGTCAAAGCCATCAATCTTCTTGATACTGCCGTCGCCAGAATAGATAAATGGGGCTGCATTGGCAAAATTGCCAGGGTTCTTGCTGTTGGAATACTTATATAATAAGGAGACACGTCCCTTTCCATCATTCAAGATACGTGTGATACCGAAATGATAAAGTTGGGTACGGTCGGCATAATCAGTAAAGCGAAGCTTGAAACTACCAGGATCGAAATTCTGATACATACTGGCAGTATAAAGCCAATTGTCACCAATTCCACCAGACAGGTTGAGATCTACATTCTGCATACCAAAATGGTTTGCCTTATAGTTAAGCTTGCCCTTGAACTCTTTCTGTCCCAACTCGCTGAAAGAAGAAACTGCGTACGCAATATTACCCGTAGCAATGGCAGACTCAGATGGAGTCATCAAGTCGGTACCTTTCAGTGAGGCATCGCTTCGCCAATGGGCAGAGAGTTTATGTACGGAAGAAGAGTAAACGGCAGGAAGACCGTTCTCATATACGGTTACATCCTCGCTTGGCAATCCTATCTGGATTTCACGAGGCTTGTTGGCATCAGATGCGTTGAGCATCACATTACGCTCTTCCTTTTTCTCCTTGTTTTCAGAATCGTCAGAAGGAAGTGCATACACTTGGCTTGCAGCAGACATCGCTACCAAAGCCATAGAAAATGTACGGATTCTTAAGTTCATAATCTTACAGTTGTTTATTCTTATTTTGTCATGATTTCACTTGCCATCGAATGCGATTCGATTGCGGTTGCAAAGTTAAGGAGATTTTTCAGACATTGGCATCATGTGTAGGTTACGAGTAGATAAATGCCAGGTTTATTAAGTTCATAACCTATTAATAATCAAGCTACCAAAGATATTAATACTTTTTAATAGAGTAGATAATAAAAAGAGGAATAAAAGTAGTATCTTTGCAGAAAAATACAATTATAAGGCACTCTAATAGCCTATCTGATAGTAACAATAACAATTAAAAGAATAGTTATGAAAGTAGTATTGTGGTTCTTTATGATGCTTATGCCATTGCTGGCAAGTGCTTCTTCCGTAAACGAGGAACAGCTGTTCCATCGTTTAGACAGTTACATCGCTCAGCGAAGCAAGTTTACCCAAAGAAAAGAAGCGAAACTGCTAAGACTCAAAAAGCAACTATACACGACTTCCGACAAGCGCAGCCAGCTTAGTCTCTATAACCAAATCTACAGGGAGTATTATACCTACCGTTACGACTCTGCCATGACATACGCCAAGAAGGGCAACCAGCTGGCAGCACAACTTCAGGATGATTATTTCGTCAACCTGAATAAAATCAATCGCGCGGCAGTGCTGTCAACAGGCGGTTTCTACAGCCAGGCAGAAGACTTAATGCTCGCAATGGATGTGGAGAAAATGTCACCTAAGTTATTGCAATACTATTATTATACCTTGACTTGGGTATATAACTATTGGGAAACTTTTTGCAACAAGTCGGAATTTCAAGAAGGATTGTTAGCCAAGAAACGTTTTTATTTAGGCAAGACTCTTGAGCATATCGGCAACAAGGAATCCGCTCTTTATTACTATCTTTCAGGAGAGTTTGAATTTCTAAAGCAGCGTACTAGCAAAAAGACGCTTCAGTTCTACATGAAGGCGCTTTCAGCCAGTCCCCTGAACAGCCGTGTACATGCCTCTTCGGCATATTGCATTGCCCGCTATTATTATGATACCGACCAAAAGGATTTATATGAAAAGTATATTGTAGAAGCAGCCATCTCAGACCAGATATGCCCCCTGAAGGAGAATCTTGCCCTTCAGGAACTTTCCACCTATCTATATAATAAGGATGCCTCCTATGCAAAGAGGGCTTCCAAATACATCTATTGCTCCATGGAGGATGCCCAATTCTACAACAACCGTCTCCGCATGGTTGAGATTTCCCGCATACTTCCCCTTATCACAGAAACGAACCATCAGGCAGAAGTACGCAAGAACCGCATCGTAACAGCATCCCTCGTCATCGTGAGTATTCTGTCGCTAGGATTCCTTGCCATGGCTTTCTTTGCATTCAAGATGAACAAGCGTCTGGCCAAGAGCCGTAGGGAGATAAAAAGCCAAAATACACTCTTGGACGAACTGAACCAGAAGCTGCTCAACACCAATAAGCGAAGAGAAACTTATATGCATTTATTCATGGACATCAGTGCCGTATATATCAAGAAACTGGATGATTATCGCAAACTGGTAAGCCGCAAAATCAAGGCAAAGCAAACTGCCGATCTTCTGACTGCCATCAACAGCTACAAGCTGGCAGAAGAAGAGGCAGCCAACTTCTATATTCGCTTCGACAAGGCATTCATTGACTTGTATCCGAATTTCGTGGAAGAGTTCAACCAACTGCTGTTGCCTGAAAAGCAGATTGTTCTCCCTGCCCCTAACAGTCTCACCAAGGAACTGCGTATCTATGCACTGATGCGACTAGGAATTACGGATGGTCAGGAACTGGCCACCCTCCTGTTCTATTCTACGCAAACCATCTATAATTACAAGACAGCCATCAGAAAGCGAGCCAAAGACCTCACCACTTTTGATGCAGCCATCAACCGACTATGCAATGTGATAGGCTAACCAGAGCAAGTGCCTGGTAAGCCCCAAAGCGTATTAATTGGCAAACTGCACGCAGACAGGTTTTCCAACCTTTATATCCTGCTTCGTATCAACCATCATTCCAGTTTTCTTATTGAGTTTGAAAACCTGAATCACATGACTGTCACGACACGCCACAAGCATGAACTGTCCGTTAGGCGTGATGGCGAAATTGCGAGGATGGGCAGCTGTGGGTTGGAAGCCATTCTTTGTGAGCAGCCCCGATTTCTTATCTACGGCAAATACCGAGATGCCTCATCGGTTAACCGATGGGATGCATAGAGAAAGCGACCGTCAGGAGACAGATGAATATCAGCACTTCCAAGCGTACGGGTCTTCGAAGCCTGTATGCGCTGCAACTCCTGCAATGTACCCTTGTTATATCCCAATACGGTTACCGTACCATCCAGTTCTCCTATCAGGTAAGCCACATTGCCTTTTGAGTTGAATACAAGATGGCGTGGTCCCGTTCCTTTAGGTGCCTGATAGGCAAGAACAGGATTAGATAAAAATTCCTTGCCATCATCAACCTGGAAGCGCCAGATACAGTCGTTCCCCAAATCATTGGCAAGCATATATTGATGATCAGGAGTCATCTGGCAGCAATGGATATGCGATACCACGCCGCTCCCCTCTCGATGCATATCGAAATATTGCGATTCTGGAGCCACACTTCCATCTTCCTTGATTGGGAATACGGAAATATCACCCCCATTATAATTGGATGTCACCACATTTCCGCAATACAGCATCACATTGCATGGTGCTGCACCTGGCATCTTGTTTTCAGGTCGAGTAGCCTTTGTTCCACACTTCTGATAACCAAGAGGAGTCATCGTTCCCTCTTTCTTATTAAGAACGA
Organism: Prevotella sp. AM34-19LB; assembly: GCF_003468525.1. NCBI lineage: Bacteria > Pseudomonadati > Bacteroidota > Bacteroidia > Bacteroidales > Prevotellaceae > Prevotella > Prevotella sp. AM34-19LB. The sequence continues at coordinate 35,705 of NZ_QSIG01000016.1, forward strand.
AAGCCCCGAGCCCTTGTCGCCCATCATCATATTCGCTCACGGCATAAACCCGATTTGCATCATGATTCATCAGGAGAAACGAAGGGTTGCCAGCCTGCACATCGCCCACCAATTGCGATTTCCCCGTTCGTTGGTTGAAACGATAAACATACATTCCATCCGAAGTACTCTGGTCGGTATAGGTTCCTACCACCATTGTAAGTTCATCACTCGCCACTGCCGGCATCCCCACAGCCATCGTCAAGGACAAGCCTGCCAATATCGTCTTTATATTGCCCATAAGTCGTATCATTTTATCAAGTTATATAGTATAATATAATGTTTAGAGGGGCAAAAATACAAAAAGAAAAGGAAACGGGCAAATGAAATGGCAGGAAATTGAGAATATTCCTCAACTTTCTGCTTTTTTCTTTTGCATATTCAATAAATAGTTGTATCTTTGCCATTACAATAAAGTTGTAACACTAAAGATGTAATGGCGTATAAAACTAAGTAACAAGAAATTAGCAAATCCTTTCATCTGCCAAGGTTATGAAAGTCCCGAGTATTTCTGCGACAGAGAGGCTGAAACAAAGACCTTGATGTTGCACTAAAGAATGGAAGGAATAACAGCTAAAATCAGTAGCATTATGAAAGAACCCGGTAAGAAATATAACGATGAAGACAACATGCTCGTCAACGACTTGCGCTCCATCGTCAGCAAGGCTCGCAGCAAAGCATTTGCTGCCGTCAATTATTCTCTGGTGGAAAGAAACTGGAGAATAGGACAACGTATCGTGGAACAAGAACAGAACGGAGCATCACGTGCTGAATACGGAAAGCATGTGATAGAGGTCGCTTCGGCTGCTCTTACGGAGGAATTCGGGAAGGGATTCTCCAAGACTAACATAAAGAGTTACAGACGTTTCTATAACTTTTTTCCGGATTTAGGAATTGGGCAGGCAGTGCCTGCCCAATTGGAAAACAAAAACAGCAGGCAGTGCCTGCTATATTTACCGCACTTGTAAAAGAGGAGTATCAAACTCACTTTACAAATTTGAATATCCTTCCTTGGACCCACTACGAGCGTCTCATCCGTGTAGAAGATAAACAAGCTCGTGAATGGTATGCAAAGGAAGCGTTCAACGAAGGTTGGAGTTACCGAACCCTCAACCGCAATATCAACACCTTATATTATGAACGTCTTCTTATGTCAAAGAAGAAGCAACCTGTCGTTGACGAGATGCAAGACAAGACAAAGGCTTATCAGCAAGACAAACTCGAATACATCAAATCACCAGTTGTCTTGGAATTCCTTGGATTACCGGAAGACACCTCCCTTGCAGAATCAAAACTGGAGACAGCCATCATCAACAACCTAGAGAAATTCTTGATGGAAATGGGAAAGGGATATGCGCTTGTGGCTCGCCAGCAACATATCCGAACCGAGGAAAACGACTACTATATCGACTTGGTATTCTATAATTACCTCATCAAATCATTTATTTTGGTCGATTTGAAGGTAAATCGCATCACTTACCAGGATGTAGGACAGATGGATATGTATCTTCAGATGTACGACAAGATGAAGAAAGGACCAGACGACAACCCTACCATCGGCATCATCCTTTGTACCGAGACCGATTCGGATGTGGCACGATACTCTACCCTCGCCAAAAACGACCAGATGTTCGCAGCAAAATACAAGTTATACCTGCCAGACAAGGAAGACTTGAGAAGAGAAATCGAACGACAGAAAGAACTGTATCTAATGGCTCATCCTAAAGAAAACGATAAAGAGTAATTCTTCTGGCAGTATCAGAATAATTAGAAGGAACCATTACAAAAAGTCAGACGCTGTCTGACCTTTTTGTATCTCATTTTCGTATAACTATCCATTTATCTATAAAATCATCACTTTTTCTTGCATAAAGTTTGCAATTTTCAATATTTATGCTTACCTTTGCCGTTGTTAAGAGGAAACTCATAACACATTACCAAATATCTTATCATCAAATAAGAAAGGAAATAGCAAATGGAACTGAAAGAGACTTTCCAAAAAGTGAAGGTAGCCAGCAAGACACTGGGCTTGCTCAGCGACGAACAACGTAACGAAGTGCTAAAGGCGGTGGCTGACGCTATCATCGCAGAGACTCCTGCGCTCCTTGCAGCGAACGCAGAAGACTTGGCGAAGATGGACAAAACAAACCCGCTCTACGACCGATTGCAACTCACAGAGCAGCGACTCGTGGATATCGCTTCGGATATGAGACACGTCAGTACCCTGCCCTCACCGCTCGGAAGAGTTCTCAAAGACAAGACGCTAGAAAATGGTTTGCACCTGCAGCGGGTTGCCGTTCCATTCGGAGTTATCGGCATGATTTATGAAGCACGTCCTAACGTGACCTACGATGTTTTTTCACTCTGTTTCAAGAGCGGAAATGCTTGCGTACTGAAAGGTGGAAAGGACGCAAACAGCTCTAATACAGCAAGTATCGAACTTATCCACAAAGTGTTGATAAAGTATGGAATCAATCCTGATGTGGCAACTCTCCTCCCTGCTACCCATGAGGCTACCGGCGAAATGCTGAATGCCGTGGGCTATATCGACCTCTGTATTCCTCGTGGCGGAAAGAAGCTCATCAACTTCGTGCGTGATACTGCCAAAGTACCGGTTATAGAGACCGGAGCCGGCGTGGTACACTGCTACTTCGACAAGGATGGCGACCTGGAGATGGGCAAGCGCATCATCACCAATGCCAAATGCAGAAGAGTGAGCGTATGCAATGCACTCGACTGTCTGCTGATTCATGAAAGCAGATTAAGCGACCTCCCTGCTCTCTGCGAGGGTCTCGCCGAGAAGCAAACCAAGATTCATGCAGATGCCAAGGCTTATGAGGCTTTAAAGGGACACTATCCTGATACCTTATTATATAAGGCAGAGGAAAGCGAAGCGAAGATGAAGAAGGCAGGTTTGCTGACTGCGGATTGCAAATCCGCAGACTCAACAGAAGCAGATACTAATATGAAGAGCATCTGGAACACCGAATGGCTCAGCATGCAGATGGGTATCAAGACCGTCGCTTCAGAAGATGAGGCGCTCGACCATATTGCTACCTACGGAAGCGGACACAGCGAGAGCATCGTTTCCAACAACGAAGCTGCCCAGAAGAAGTTCCAGGCATTGGTAGATGCAGCCTGCGTTTATGTAAACGCCCCTACCAGCTTTACCGATGGTGCACAGTTCGGATTGGGCGCAGAGATTGGCATCAGTACCCAGAAGCTCGGAGCCCGCGGACCAATGGCGCTAGAAGAGATAACCACCTACAAGTGGTTGATTACTGGTCAGGGACAGACAAGAGCCTAACAAGACCCGCTCCGTATCCTCTCCGTACCAAGTCTTAGTTTCTGCCATGTTTGCAAGGTTTGCATGCAAGCTCTGCAAACATCAAGATTCAAGAAGAAAGATTCAAGAGCAATATATATTAGAAATAACAAATAAAAAACGAAATAACAATGAAGACATTCTTTAATGTTGAAGACCTTGGCGACTTGAAAGCAGCACTCGCCGAGGCACAGGAAGTGAAAGCAAACCGTTTCGGTTATCAGGAGTTAGGCAAGAACAAAACCTTGCTGATGATATTCTTCAATAACAGTCTCCGCACCCGACTGAGTACACAGAAGGCTGCGATGAACCTGGGCATGAATGTGATCGTGCTCGATGTGAACGCCGGTGCATGGAAACTGGAGACAGAGCGTGGCGTTATCATGGATGGCGACAAGAGTGAACACCTGCTGGAGGCAATTCCAGTGATGGGAAGCTTCAGCGACCTTATCGGTGTGCGCAGCTTTGCCGATCTGAAAGACCGCGACTACGATTATGCCGAAACCATCGTCAACCAGTTCGTAAAGTACAGCGGTCGCCCAGTCTTCGCTATGGAGACAGCTACCGTTCACCCACTCCAGGCATTCGCCGACCTCATCACCATAGAGGAGCATAAGAAGGTGGCTCGTCCTAAGGTAGTCCTGACCTGGGCTCCTCATTGCCGTGCCTTGCCTCAGGCTGTTCCGAACTCATTCGCCCAGTGGATGAACGCAGCCGATGTTGATTTCGTGGTTACTCACCCTGAGGGCTATGAACTCGACCCTAAGTTTGTGGGCAATGCCAAGGTGGAGTACGACCAGAAGAAGGCGCTGGAAGGTGCAGACTTCGTTTACGCCAAGAACTGGAGCTGTCCGGGTGTGAAAGACCCAGCACAGTATGGTGAGATTCTGAGCAAGGATATGAGTTGGACCATCGACGAGGAGCACATGAGCTGGACCAATGATGGCTGCTTCATGCACTGTCTGCCTGTTCGCCGCGGTCTGATTGTTACCGATGATGTCATCGAGAGCAAGAACAGTCTGGTGATTCCAGAGGCAGCCAACCGTGAGATTTCAGCCGAGGTTGTCATCAAGCGTATGCTCGAATCACTCTAAAGCAGGAAATAAGAAAAAGATAGGGGGAAGTAAAGGAAAACAAGCCTTTACTTCCCTCTTTTTCGTTCTATCCAGCCTAATCCTATCCCCATATCTCGGTATTTTTATCTTTTCATCCTGTCTATATTCTTATATCTCAGATATTATCCGTACCTTTGCTGGCGAAAAAAGAAAAACAAGATGGACAAATACATAATACTATCACCAGAAGCTAAGGGTTCTTTCAATGATCGCCTTAACTTTCTGTATCTAAAACTAGGTAACATTCTCGATACAGAGAAACTGGAAAATCGTACCTTGCAATATTGTAAGGTATTCCTCAGCGACTCCCAGAACCAGATAAAAGAGTTTGAGGAATCTCTCCTTTATCAGGAGTTTCTGAAAGACGCAAAACTCACTATCGTAGAACAGACTCCACTGAATGGCAGCAAAGTGAGCCTGCTGATCAAGACTACGGATGATGCTACCCCTATCTTATTCCATAGTCTTCGCCTCACAGAGGAGGAGGCTAAGGGAAAGGATTCGTACGAGCAGACCCATTTTCTCTTCAATAAATATCTGCAGACTATCGAAGGTACGGATATGACTATGGAACGTAACCTGGTTCGCACTTGGATATACGTCACCAATATAGATGTAAACTATCAAGGCGTAGTAGAAGCCGCAATGACATCTTCGACCAAGAAGGATTGACTGCCGACACCCACTACATCGCCAGCACGGGTATCGGTGGCGCCACCCCAGTACGCCACGCAGCTGTAGCCATCGACTTCCTCACCATCCCCCATATCAAGGAAGAGGACAAGAAGTATCTTCAGGCACTCGATCATCTGAATCCTACCCATGAATATGGCGTAGCCTTCGAAAGAGGAACCCGGCTTACGCTACCTACCCATACTCTCCATCCAGAAGGAAGCCAGCTGTTCAAGCAACAATACTTCATCTCCGGTACAGCCAGTATCGACAAGCATGGAGATGTGGTCTATGAAGGAGACATCGTGCGCCAGACCGGCAGACTGCTTGAGAACATCGGCGCCCTGCTGAAAGATGGCGATGCTACGATGAATGATATCCAATATTTCATCATCTATCTGCGCGACATCTCCGACTACCACACATAGATAGACTGATGCAGCAGTTTTATCCCCAGATTCCCCGCATCATCGTGGAGGCTAAAGTATGCCGACCAGGCTGGTTGATAGAAATGGAATGCATTGCTGAGAAGGAATCATGTTCTACAGAATAAGGAATTATAAAGATTCCGTTATCTAACCTTTGTCGGAATCCTCTTATCACTCATGATTTCATTTCCTGCCGCACGGGCATCCAGCTCTATTGGCTTCGAAGTGAAATCTGGGGTATTATAGGAATCCAGCAACTCGTCGTAGTACTTCTTCGGATTGCGCTGAGGCAAAAGGAACGGCTTGCTTACATTGCCCTTGTCATCGATGCAGGCAAGATAAAGACGGGTATAGAGACCGTCACCACAGCGAGATGTAAAGACAAACCAATGGGAATCCCTACTCCAGTTGTGCCAGCTATCTGTATTCCTGCTATTGGCAGCTGTCATAGGTCGAGCCTGTCCCGTCTTCAAATCCAGCAGCCAGTTGTCCGCTTCCTTGTGCCAGATAGGGAAACAGCCATAATCGCTCATCGTAAACATGATATACCTGCCATCATACGAAGGACGGGGATGGGTGGCACTCTTGCCCAGTTCACGGGCATTGAAAATGGTATCCACCTTGTTGCCAAACTTACCCGTAGCGGCATCGAAACCTATCTTGCAGATATTATACTTGATATCCTTGTAACCGCTTGGGATAGGCTCTGCCGTAGAAGAGCAGAAATAGAGCGTCTTGCCATCTGGTGAGAATACCGGATAAGTCTCGTAATGGTCTTTCGTCATCAGGAGAGAATCCAATATCAGTTCATGGGTTGCAGGTTCATAGACAAAGACATCCGATGCCTGGTCGAAAACTTCAATTCGCTCATCCTTCACGGCATGGAAACTCTGATGGGTGGTATTGGTACTGTAGGCGCAATACTTGCCCGATGGATGCCAATAAGGATAAACCATCGAACCCTTCAGGGAATCATTCTTCGCCTTCAGCCACTCCCGCTTGCCGTTCTGAGAAACCAAGGTTGCGCCATGGTCACCACGCACATGGAAGGTAAACTGATCAGGATTGGTTCTGTTTGCCGTATGACAGTTGAGACAGGCACCCGGTGCTGCGGTATTCTCAAGGATTGCCGTTTCCTCGAAATTACTCAAGTTGCGCTGATAGATGCCCAACTTGCCATATACCTCATAACCAGGAGCGATGCGACGATAAGTCAAGCCCCAGTCCTTTAACTCGTAGGGGCTGACATATATATCGAAGTCCTGATACTTGAACCTTTCACCATTTTTCAATACAAACACAGAGACGGTGAGTTTTCCGCCCTTATTTTTTCTCAAGAAGTCGTGCCACTCCTCTACATCAAAGTCCGCATACTCTTTTCCGAAAGAAGAGATTTCCTCGATGGTCTTCGATCCTGCCACACTCACTAACATTTCATCTACATCGTCATCCGTCATATTGAAATTAAGCGGAGCGATGTTGACAGGAACTGTAACCCCGATGTAATCAGGGAAGATTTCAGGCAATTGTTTGATTTCTTTTGCCTCACTCCATGGTGAAGGATAGCAACAGGAATCGAGAGTAGCCATCCCCATCACAACCAACAGAACACACAACAGATATTTGATTGTTTTCATATCATTCCAGTATTATCATTCTACATTCTAATAAACCTCTTTCATTCCCTCCTTCTTCTTAGAAGCCTCATCAACCCCCTGCACCATCACATAGTGCCAGGCATTAGATACATACGGCTGCTGATCAAGCTGAGGATTCTTCGGATTCTGCATATAGAGCTGAATGAAGTTGAGCGTATTGTTCACGTTCTGTGCATCCACACTATATGGGATGGTACGTGGATCGCTATGCGTCTTCATCCAGTTGCCGATGAGAATTTCCTGGAAGGAACGTGGAATATGATTGTAGCCCACGAATCTGCCCAGCGGATAGTACTGCACGAACTTCTCCATATTGCGCTGCAGGAGTTCGTAGCACATCAGATATTCGTATGCCATCCTGTTATGGTTATCATTCAGGAAGAGCAAGCCCAGCATCTGGTCCATCTCCCGGTCGCTGAAGAGGAAGTCCTGCTTCTTTTCGCGATACTTGCGCAGCTTGCCATAGATAGGATGCCGGTTGATAGCCTTCTCATTACCCAGCAGCGCCATGGTCTGGTTCGCCCAGTTGCTATAGAAGAGCGTCTTCTGCAGTCGGCGGAGCAGCTTGGCTGCTACCTTGTAATTACCGTTGATGATTTCGCACTCTATAATCCTGCGGGTCAGACGGGCACTCTTGCGATAATTAGGTATCGCCTCCTGCGCCTCGAACATATATCTTTCGGCATCATTCACCATACCCAGACGGAAGAAGATTTCGGCAGTAGATACTGGCGAAATCATATCGCGGGTAAAGGTAGGAAACAAGCCCTCGCCTCCATTCTGATAGAACTCGAAAAGACGATCGGCAAGAACACCTTTCTGGCTCAAGGCAAGATTCACACACGATACACTGAGCGGTGTGGTAGCCGGCTTCTTCTCTGCCTTCTCTATAATCTTATCCCACTGTTCGGTGCGAACCAGGAAATCATAATCTATCAGGTCGTAGGTCATTGCATCAAAAGAAGCCTTGATGCCGAACCATGAAGCCACAATCACCAATACATAGCTCAACACTATGACCACTTTGGATTGCTGCAACTTCTGCAAGGATTTCCGGTGGCATGGAATCATCCCCAGAAAAGGAATCACAACAGCCCATACCATCACAACAAAAGGCAACGGAGATACGACACCCGGATAACGATAATAATTGAGTCCGGCAAAGATGCGGTGCATTGGATACTGCAGCGTCTGCGTGCTCAGCAGGATCCAAGCTATGGTAAGCACAAGGATGCAGACTGAATAGCCTATTCCGGAAAGGATACTGTCCTTCTGTTGCGCATTCTTCAGCGTATCACCTATCATCAGGGCGGCATAAAGGAATACCACCGGACCCAGGAACCAATAAACCAATGCCGTGCTTACCAGTTCGAACACCACCTTTACCAACCGGTTGTGGAATCGGTTGTGAATCCATCCCATCAGCAGAGCTCCGAAAAGTGCAACCACAAAAGAAAGCAGGATGTTCTGGTCGCCCATGGCGCACCACAGGGCGATGCCTGGAAGGAAACTCAGGAGATAGCCCGGGAAATCATGCTTGGCTCCATATTGCTTCATCAGTTCCCATACGACAGTCTGAATGCCTATCAGGAGCAGTCCGATGAAGGCACCACCCAATACTGGCATATAGTAGAACTGTACCAGGAATTCGCTGATATAGTCGGCTAATCCTCCCGGCAGCACAATGCGCTCCAGGAAATAGTTGGCATCAAAGAGAAACATCTGATACTGTTCCTGAAAGCAGAGCCCGCCTACGAATGGCACTGCCCAAAATATCACTACAGCCACGCCGAAGAGCAACGACAGCAGCGGTTTCCAAGTTTTAGTGATCAAATTATTCATTTTTATCAGGTATTAATTTTAATTTCCATTTTCATTTCTCCTTTCACAGCTACGCTAAACTTCTATGGCTCAAGACGTTTAGTGTGAAGGGAGATTCCATTGTCTTCATTGCCTTTATTGTATTCATTGCCTTTATTGTCTTTTGCCAGGAAATAGATAGGAGCATTTCTTGCACCCTTCTTTACCAGAAGTCCTTTCTCCGTAAAATGCTTCAACCATTTCAAGGCAGTCTGCTGGCGCAGGGAGAAATGGTATTCCATGTCGCGCCGACAAATATAGTCATGCTCTTTTATGAAAGCCACAATCTTATCCCACAACTGTTCTTCGGTGTATCTGCGAGACTTCGTGGTATATTTAGAGCGTTCGAACCTTACCTGTCTAGCCACCTCGTTCAACAATTCGGCAGTAGGTTTGAAGTTGATGTTACGCAAGCGGATATTATTACCCGTCACCTTATCCATGGATTTACCTTCCGGCAACTCCGTTGTAACAGACAGCGAGAGATAGCCTATTTGCGGAAGATAGAAACGGGCACCTTGAGAGAGCTCGGTCACGATAAGATCGTGAAGTGATGTCATCACCGCCTGCACATCACCCCTGGTAAGCGAGCATGCCTGCTCTATATACTGCTCCATCTGCTTACTGGTCATCGGTTCGTGGTCACGCAACCGGACAAATTTCTGTTCTCCACCTTCGCCCTTCGAGTTATGGATGGAATGGATTTCATACTTTATTGCCATAGTTTAGTATTATTAGCTGTTATCACAAGTATGTTATAAGGTGCTAAGTACTAATGATATAAGCTTGAAGTTCCAAGACTTTCCGACGTGCGTCGAACGATGCACGTGCTCACATCGAACGCCGCACGCTCTTACTTCGTTCGATGCACGTACTCACACCGTTCGGTGTGAGTCGCAAAGTTGACCTGTTATAAGCTCTCAGTTGTACAAACATACCCTGCTAAACCTACTTGTCTTACTGCATACAAAAGTACAATAAAAACTCGTAAACACCAAATCTTTTCAGCAATTATACTAAAAAGTACGGAAGAAAAGCAAAAAAGGTCAATTTCTGTTTACTAAAAGGTAAGAAAAAGCCCCGACTGCAGAACAACAGCCGGGGGTTAGACTTATTTATACTTTTCAATTGATTTACCATCTAACGCAGCTTCCAACTCTGCTATAGTTGGAATAGTTCCTTCAACTTTTACAGGATAAAACTTTTCCAATTCATATTCAGATATTCCAATCGGCTGACTACTTGACTCTAAGGCATATTGTGCCAAAGTATTATCCTTACTTCTACATATCAGTAAGCAATAGTTGGATTATCTTTCCGGCCTCTCTGAGAATATGATTGACAGCCGTAACATAAGTACCGATTTGTCCAATGTCTTTTGGCTCAAACTTATCTATTTTAACCTCTATAACAACATAACAACGCAGTTTAAGATTATAGAACAACAAGTCTATGAAATTTTCTGTATCACCAATTTCTAAGCGATATTCTTTACCCACATAAGCAAAACCTGTACCCAGCTCTATCAAGAAATCCGAGATATTATTCAGCAACGCATCTTTAAGTTTACGCTCATTATATTTTCCTGTAATTTCTGCAAAACCAAAACAATACGGATCCTTAGTTATCTCTTTAGCCAAATCGCTATCGATTTTAGGAAGGCTATGAGTAAAGTTATTCAACGCCTTACCTTGCCGTTCATAAAGTCCTGTCCCTATCCAATTCAAAAGCATAGAGCGACTCCATCCATTCTCTATGGTTTGAGCCACATAAAACAACGCTTTCTTCGCATCACCTTTCACTTTATCCATGATGACTTTATGATGTCCCCAAGGTATTTGAAAAACATCCTCAGTTTGGGAGTATACATTCTTCAAAGACCCATTCTCTATTTCGCCCCCAACCTGGGGGTGAATTATATATTGCTGAGAATAAAGCAAATAAAAGCGGCGGCAATATCTAAGGTTTGTAATGGAAAGTCCTTCAACACCAGGCAAGAGTTTTTGCAAATCCTTGCTTAATTGAGTGATGACATATTCGCCCCATCGTTCCTCAACTTTCATTTCAACTATATCCTTTCCAAGTTGCCAATAAAATCGCAGTTGCTCGGTATTAACCTTTATCGCTGCTTTTATTTGGCTTCCACGATAACGAACAGCAATTTGTTTAACCCACTGTTTGTAATCTTTATCTAGGATTTTTAATGAATGCACCATTATACTATAATTTTAATATTGTAAGCGCAAAGTTACGACTATTTATCGTAACCGCCAAACATTTCGGATAATATTTCAGCATCAGGCAAAAAGAAAAAGCCCCGACTGTATCACTACAGCCGAGGCTTAGCCTAATTTTATGTTTTAATCACAACGATTTATCACATACCTATTTAGCCTTTTTCTTGAAGACATAGAACCATGCACAACCATTCTCTGGTAATTCTGCAGCAGTCAATACCAACTTATCATCGCTGGCTACCAATACATAATACTTCTGGAATGCAACATTGCCACCATTCACGTTTACACCCATAGGGATAACGAAGTTGTCATTGGTTGCAGTTGGGAATGAGATAGAACCCTTATCCCAGGTTGGGTCCTTGTGATCCAATACACTTACAGAGATAGGAAGCTTGACGCCATCAGAACCGATAGCCTGCTTGTTATTGATGTCGATAGTGAACCATGCACCGCTACCGTTACGGGCTACGCCACCAGCCTTCTGACCAGCCTGACCATCAATATCAGCACCATAGTTTACAGCCCACCACTGAGGCTTGTTTCCACTACCGAAAGGACCATTGCCCCATACAGCACCGGCAGCTTCGTTCCATTCCCATGTAGTAGTTCCATCACCATCTTCGCCACCAGCGAGATACTCAAGAAGCTTTGGCTTGGTAGTCAAAGTCTCTACGTCGAAAGAACCTGCTTTATAAGTCTCCTGAGTGCCATCAGCCTTTGTATAGGTCAAGGTAATATTAAACTTACCTTCCTCAACAACCATCAGCTGATCGCCATTCAGAGTAGCTGTACCAGCAGCCTCATCGGTGCCTTCCTTGGTAATAGCCCAGTTAGAAAGCACGCCGTTACCATTCTCTACAGTGAAGACATTACCCTTCTTGCCTTCCTTGACCTCCTGAATAACCTTTACCTTGCCTGCATCAAAAGCAGTACCGAACTGTACAGGCTGACCAGCGAACTCGCCTACAGTAGAAGTATAATTACCCTCAGAACCAGTTACGCAGAGACGCTTCTGAAGTTCTGCAGAGAGATAAGTAATCTCATCCACGTTCACCGTGAAGTCCTTGGTAAAGTCAACAGCCACGTTCTTGCAGTGCATAGTAACGGTGTTGGCACCTACCTTGGTAACATAAATGGTATCGTATGCCTTGGAAGAAGTTACCGCACCTTCAACCAACTGGTCAACCGACCACTGGCTTGTGATAGGAGAATGATTCTCGATGATGATACGGTTGCTATTCTTACCATTCACCTGAACAGGTGTTACCTTCGCATCTACGCTCTCAGCTGTTACATTCTCAGAGAAACCTGTGCTGCCAGAATCGGTAGAAGGATCACAAGAAGTATAAAGCAATGTCAGCATAGACAATGCAAAAAATATCTTTTTCATATACTTATTCATTTAAAAGATTAAAGAATTGATTACTTCCAGCCCTGATATTCTGAATCAGCACCAGTCCAACCTTCATTCTGCTTTACGGTACCCAAAGCTACCTGAGTCTCAGGCATCTTCTGGAAGCCGGCAGTAGCATTGTAACGGGCAGTATAACCTCCATTGTGTGGAGTATTTGTATCTGGCTGTCCGCAATAGTAGATAGCAACACCATTCTGCTTCTCAAGAGCAGCTGCTGCGATGTGCCAACGACGGAGGTCGTTCCAGCGGGTACCCTCGCAAGCCAACTCCCAACGGCGCTCATTTCTCAAAGCTTCCTCTGAATAAGCTGCAATAGGGTTCAAGCCAGCACGCTTGCGAACCTCATTGATACCAGCTACATCCTTCTTCAACTCACTCTGCATCAACAATACGTCAGCGAAACGGATGAGTACCAGGTCGTGGATGTTATTCAACTGCATATTCTCCTTTCCAGCTACATCCCAGTTGCCAGGATACATCACATTCTCGAAAGTACAAGAATAGCCATCATCCAGCTGATCATTCTTACAAGAGATAGGCGCCCACTTCTTAGCAAAGTAATCTGTTTCCTGAACAAAGTCAGACCAACCACCTTTCTTATAGGTTGCTACCTTAGACCAGTCCTGGATAGAAGCATCACGGCGTGCATCGTTAGGCTCGGCAGCAGCCCAATCCTTTACCAGGTTTGGAGCTACAGGACCAGCACCCCAACCTTGACCGAATGGGAAGGTATTTCCATAAGCCTGAGCACCACGAACACCAAAGTGAAGAGCATAATTATTGGCATAACCAATCGTTGTACCCCAGTCAGCGTACTTGTTAAACTTGATAGAGAACAAAGTCTCAGGGTTCTGAGCTGCATCATCCTCAACCCACTTGAAGCCCTGACCCTTGGTGTAATCGTAATCCTCTACAGTGCATCTGTTGGTATAAGCCCAGAGATTCTGATACTTATCCACCAACTTGCGGCCAGAGTTAGCCACACAGTCATCAATGGCTGTAATGACATTCTCCTTAGACAGAGTAGTTCCATCAGGAAGCTCTACAGAAGTCAGAGGATTGTAAGTAGTGCTGGTCAGATCAGCCAATGTAGAACCATTGCCAAAGAAGCCAGAGTAGAACAACCAGGCACGGCCCAGCAGAGCCTCAGCAGCATACTTATCAATATGGCCATCAGTACTCTTAGTAGCAGGCAAGAGATCGACAGCATCACGAAGATCCATCAGAATCTGCTTCCAAGGGTCTTCAATATTACCTTGGGTGATAGCCTCAGAACCTGGCTTCAGACGCATAGGTACATTTCCGTACATAGAAGCCAACTCATAATAATAGAAGGCACGCAGGAACTTAGCCTGTCCCATCATTGAGTTTTTGGTATCCTCATTCATAGAGGTATTAGGAAGAGCCTCTATCAGGGTATTGGCGCGGTTGATACCCTTGTAACGAGCCTCATAGAACACGTTGGTCATATCGGCATTGTAGTTACAGAGCAAATCATCTGCCTGCATCAACTTATCGTTGACACCACCACCACCGAGCATATCATCACTAGCCAACTGGGCATAGTAAAGGAAACTCATCTGAGGGTCTGCACAAACCTGGTTCAAATTCTGGTAAACACCAGCCAATACAGCCTCACCATCCTCCTTGGAAACAGGGAAGGTACTGGTAGATAACTCGCCGATATTCTGCACATCATTGATGTCGCAGGATGCCAAGCTAAGTACCGCCATGGCTGAAGCCAAAAATATATTTAACTTTTTCATTGTGAATTCAATTTTAGATTAGAACTTTACATTTACACCAACCATATAGGTACGAGGCTGAGGATAGTTACCTACATCAACACCAGTTACCCATGAGTCTGAGCCGATAGCAGTACCATTCTCTGGATCCATACCCTTATAACCGGTAATGGTAAAGAGGTTCTGGGCAGCGAAATAGAGACGGAGCTGCTGGAATGGGCTGCTCTTCCAGATCTTGGTGAAATCGTAACCTACGGTCAGATTCTGAAGACGGAAGTAGCTGGCATTCTCAATGTAAATATCAGAAATGGTCTGCCAGTTTGGACCTGCATTCATGTGGGCGAGCAAAGGATACTTGTTGGAAGTTCCCTCACCATGCCAGTAGTCATACACCTCTGTAGTGAAGTTCTCGTACTCACCATCGGTGAACTTGCGGAATGAACGAGCCACCTGCTGACCGAATGCTCCAAAGCCTGTTACAGAAAGGTCGAAGCCCTTGTAAGATGCACCGAGAGTGATACCCATGGTTACATCTGGATGTGGATCGCCAAGTTCTGTCTTATCGTCATCATTGACAACACCATCGCCATTTACATCCACAAACTTCAAGTCACCTGGCTTGATACCGGTACCCTGCTTTGAGTTAGCGGCATTGCCCTTGCAGTTTTTGTCAAGGTAAGCCTGAACGTCTGCCTCATTCTGCATCACACCTTCTGTCTTGTAGCCCCAGAAATAGCCGATAGGATGACCTTCCTCGAAACGAGCCATATAACCGGTATTCTGAGCCAAGAGGTCATTACCACCATTGTTGTACTTCTGGTTAGACTTCACCTCAGTTACCTCATTGTGGTTGTAAGCCATATTCCAACCTACGTTGTACTGGAAGTCCTTACCAATCTTGTCGTTCCAAGAGAGAGAAAGTTCAATACCCTTGTTCTCAACAGTACCGGCATTCTTCATCTGGGTAGAGAAACCGGTTGTAGGATCTACAGGAACAGCAACCAGCAAGTCCTTAGTCTTCTTGTTATACCAATCTGCTGTAAAGCCCAAACGACCATTCAGGAAGCGGGCATCCAAACCGATGTTCAACTGCTCTGAAGTCTCCCAAGTCAAATCCTCGTTAGACAGACGGGAAGGAGCTGCACCGGCAACATACTGATCAGGATTACCATTGAAGGTATAAAAGCTACTGGTATCGAATGCAAAAGCACTCTGCCACTGGAAGTTGTTAATGGTCTGTGCATTACCATTCTGACCCCAACCTGCACGAAGCTTCAGGAAGTCGAGCCATGATACAGTCTTAGCCATGAACTTTTCGTTAGAGATAACCCAACCAGCAGATACAGATGGGAAATAACCCCAACGCTGACCTGGAGCGAACTTAGAGTTACCATCGGCACGCATGATGGCAGAAAGCATGTACTTCTCATCGAAGTTATAGTTGATACGACCGAAGTAAGACATACCGCGAGAGTCATCACAAGGTGTACCTGTAACGGCTGCAGCATTGTTATTCTTCATATAGGTCATATAAGCATGAGTCATATCACCGAACACCGAATTAGAAGAAGTAGCATTCAAAGAGAAGCCGAAGTCTGGACGGCTCTCGCTATACTCTGTACCTACCAGGACATCGAAGTTGTGCTTCTTCTGCAGATCGAACTTATAGCTCAGGGTGTTGGTTGTACTCCACCCCCAGCTTGTGCTCATGTTATTCGTAGCCTTATCCTCTGTGCGGAAGCCATCGGCATTGGTTCTGTTGGCATCAAATACAGGAAGGAATGCACGCCAGGTAGATGTTCCCTGGTTATAGTTCAACTGTCCACGGTAAACCAGATTCTTGATTGGCTGGATCACCAGATAACCAGTAACATGCAGATTCTGGTTGATGCTCTTGTTGTGACCAGACTGCTGGTTCAACATCTTATAGACAGGGTTTACAGAATAAGAATTGTAATTATCAATCCAACCCTTCAAATCCTCAGCCTTGGTATAGCTGCCATCTGCATTATACATAGGAATCGTAGGGTTGGCGCGGAGCATATTAGAAAGCTCATTGCTATACTGGTTACCAATCTGGATACCCTGATTCTGCTTGTGCTGATAGTAAACATTCTCACCAATCTTCACAACATCCATACCCTTTTCTGTGCGATAGATAACATGCTCAGAATTGATACGGAAGGTGAAACGGCGGTAGTCTGACTTCACGAGATTGCCAAACACACCATCCTGATACTGATAACCGGCACCCATAGAGAAGGTAGAACGGTCGGAACCACCAGTAACGTTCAGGGAATGACTTGTTGTAACGGCATTCTTGTTGCGGATAGCCTCTACCCAGTTGGTTCCTTCGTTAGAACCATCCATATAAGAGTTGTAGAGGTCTTCACCCATAATGCTCTTCCAATCCCAGCCACTTTCGCCACTGTTGAAACGCACCTGATCCATTACCTCCATATACTGCTTAGCTGTCAGCATCTTTGGCATGCGATATACGTTAGCCCAACCTACGTTGGCATCGTAAGATACCTGGATCTTACCCTGCTTACCCTGCTTGGTAGTTACAAGGATAACACCATTGGCAGCAGCAGAACCGTAAATGGCACAGGATGCGGCATCCTTCAAAACGTCGATACGCTCGATGTCGGCAGGGTTCAAGTTGTTGATATCACCTGCTACACCATCAATAATATACAGAGGAGCTGTGTTGCCGTTGGTACCAGCACCACGGATAGAAATTTTAAAGCCATCACCAGGCTGACCGGAAGCCGCCTGAATGTTAACACCAGGAGTCTGGCTCTGCAAAGCGCCCAACACCTGCGTGGTATTCATCTTCTGAATATCATCACCCTTCACCTCAATGGTAGAACCGGTAACGAGCTTCTTTTTCTGAACACCATAACCTACGACAACAACTTCTTCGAGAGTCTTGTCGTCTGTCTTCATTGTGACGTTAAAATTAGACTGATTACCTACAACGATCTCCTGCTTCTGGTAACCGATATAAGTAATAACAATAGTAGCACCAGGCTTCACGTTCAAGACGAAGTTACCATCCAAGTCGGTAACTGTACCATTTCCGGCATTACCTTTCTCTACTACACTTGCACCGATGATAGGACCTTCTGCGTCACTAACATTACCGGTAACCTTCTTAGACTGCTGTACTGAGTTAACAGCAAAATTTGGAGATGTTGCCAAAGCTTCAGTTGTGTAACTCAAGCCTAAGGATGCCAACGCTCCAACAAGCAGCACTGATTTTCTTAAGTTTAGATTCATACTTATGTACTTTCTAGGTTTGAATAGAATAAACATTAACTTAATTGACTAGCAAATAGCCACACTCTCTTATCTCCCTGCAACTACCAGCTGCACGGAAACACTCCTTCTTTCATTTTAAGCTGAATTGATACTCATAGGTCATTACTTTTTATTTTGTTAGTTTTGTTATTTTAGCTGTATTTCAAGCGAAACGATGTGGGTATCTTTTAGTGGTATCGCTCACATTCGTATCACCGCTGCAAAAGTACAATACTTTTTCGAAAAAAGGTGATACTTTTTTACTCAATTCGTGTATTATTCGTAAGAAAGGTTATTTTTTTAAGAAAAAGTCGATAAACACGAAAGATTTATTAACTTTCGTGTTTATCGTACACTAACTTTTTAACAATATCAATGGTACATTTTTGCGTAAAAAGCAATAAAGTATCATTATTTTGCGGACTTCACCTACTTTGCAGCAAGGAAATTGCGCACAGGATTGGCATACATTGCTAAAATCTTCTCCTTCAGGAAGGCTTCATCCTTGTCAGGAAGTTCAATCTTTGCCAACTGTCCTGCGATATATTTCTCGAAGCGATCCTTATCTTCCGGTGTATATTCTGAAGCATGAGCCTCAGTATTCTCCAAGAGATCGAGCGCCACATAATTGCCAGGATAGAGACGGTAGTGGCTATGTATCTCATGATCAAGATGGGCAGCAATGGTATTGAAGAGTTCCTGCTTCGGCATCTCAGGGTCGAGGGTATCCAGATACTCATCGATACATGAGGATGCATGATAATGCACATGTCCCTTGTAACCGAAGATACCTGTCTGCATACTTACGAGATCATCCATAGGTCCCTTCTTCCATCCTTCCACGTCACGCTTCTGCTGATACTCCTTAGCCTTGAGGAAGTCGCAAGGATCATACTCATAACTGATAGACAGCGGTACGAGATGGAGCTGCTTCAATCGTTCGATAATGCTGCCTTCACCGCCCATCGCCATCATCTGGAGGATGCTCTTCTGGGTACGGTCATCGCTATCCTTGGCTCTACCCTCTCGCTGGGCAATCCAGATATTCTCGTTCTTCTCCTTGATGGCAAAGTGCATATAGTCGGAAAGGCGCTTGCTTGACATCAGCATCTGGCGCATGCTCAGGGCACGCTCCACGATAAACGCCTTGTTGACACGTACCAGGTCTTTTACCCAAGGAAGCGACAGAAGATTATCTCCGATAGCAATCTCGCAGGTGGTCTTGAAGCCATTGTCGATAAGCATTACATCGAGGATTGCTGAATCGAGCACGATATCACGATGGTTACTGATGAAGGTATAGTTGCGGGTATTATCGATGGCTGCGCAATCCATCTCACAACCCGTTGCAGCCTTCTTCAGGATGCCTTGAACAAAATCGTAGGCGAAAGCCAACTGGAAGTCGAGATTGGTCTTGCAAGCCTTCAACTTCTGGGCAATCATCTCAAAAGGAACTTGTGGATAAAGATAAGCAAGTACTTGCTTGAACTGTTCGTTTGAAAGCAAACGGTCGAACACCTCAGGAAGGTCTTCTGGCTCCCAAGGTCGAATGGTATCAAATTCTTGAGGGATCTTCATAATATATACCTTTTTAATATATACCTTTTAATATATATGGCTCTGCGAGAAAGTCGCAGAACCATATATGTGATTTATAAATTCTAGAACTGATTCTCCACGATGTCGCTGAGCACATCCTTGATGTCAAGGCCTGCAGCGCGCACCTGCTGAGGAATGAAGCTGGTAACGGTCATACCTGGAGTGGTATTGATCTCCAGCATATTCACCTTGTCCTTACCGTCCTTATCCTTAGAGATGATATAGTCGATGCGGATGATACCATTGGCATGGAGGATATCGTAGATGCGGGATGTGGTCTTTGCCACCTCTTCTGCAGTCTCAGGAGAGAGACGGGCTGGAGTGATTTCCTGTACCTGACCATTGTACTTGGCATCATAGTCGAAGAACTCATTGCTGGTTACCACCTCTGTAGCTGGCAAGACAACAGTCTTCTCGGCTGTCTTGTAGATGCCCTGAGAAATCTCAGTACCATCGAGGAACCCTTCAATCATCACCTCGTTGCTCTCCATGAAAGCTACACGGAGAGCTGGAGCCAACTGGTCAGCATTCTTCACCTTGCTCACACCGAAGCTACTACCGTCGGCAGCAGGCTTTACGAAACAAGGCATACCGATGCGCTCGGCAATCTCGTCCTCATCATACTGTTCGCCACGACGGAGCAAGATACTGTCAGCCACGTTCACACCGAAACCACGCAGGTAGTTGTTGAGCACATACTTGTCGAATGTCATAGCCTCTACCAGCACACCGCTTGTAGAATATGGCAAGTGGATGAGGTCGAAGTAGCCCTGCATCACACCATTCTCGCCAGGCTGTCCGTGGATGGTGATATAAGCATAATCGAAATAGATATGCTTGCCATCTTTCACAAACGAGAAGTCGTTCTTGTCAATATCAATAGTCTCACCGTTATCTAAAGCCACGTGCCAGTCGGTGCCCTTTACATCGACGAGATAGATATGATAACGCTCCTTGTCGAAGAATGAGTACAAACCCTGACCTGAGCGCAAAGAAACATCGTGCTCAGAAGAATCACCACCACATACGATGGCTATCGTTCTCTTGCTATTTTCCATAATCTCTAAATATTTTTGAATGTATCTTTTGTGGTGCCTGCGATGAAGCCGCGCCACTTTTCTATTAATTGTCTAAAATCTTCCGGCCACTCACTGTCGAAGTCCATCTGCTGCTTGGTAACAGGATGCACGAAACCGAGGGTCTTGGCATGGAGAGCCTGACGTGGGCAGAGCTTGAAGCAATTCTGCATGAAAGCCTTGTAGCTGCTGCTGCGCTGACCTCTCAGGATCTCGGCACCACCGTAGGCTCATCCATGAAGAGCGGATGACCAATCTGCTTCATGTGGGCACGGATCTGATGGGTACGACCTGTTTCCAGGATGCACTGCACCAAGGTGGTATAGCCGAAGCGCTCCAAAACCCTATAATGAGTAACCGCACTCTTGCCAATACCGCTATCCGGATCGAATACCTTCATACGGAGACGATTCTTGGGGTCACGGCCGATATTACCCTCGATGCGTCCCTCATCTTCCACGATATTACCCCATACCAGGGCGTTGTAGCTGCGATGGGTAGTCTTGTTGAAGAACTGCTTGCCCAATGCCGTCTTTGCCGTTGGAGTCTTGGCTACCACGAGCAATCCGCTGGTATCCTTGTCGATGCGATGGACCAGACCCACTTCCGGGTCGTTGGCATCAAACTCAGGCATATCGCGCAGGTGCCAGGCCACAGCCTGAATCAGGGTACCATGGAAGTTTCCGGCTCCCGGATGAACCACCATTCCTGCCTCTTTGTTAACCACCATCAACTGGTCGTCTTCATAAACCACATTGATGTCGATTTCTTCCGGCTTGATGCTTGTTTCATGACGAGGGCGGTCGAGCATCAGCGTAACGATGTCGTTCGGGCGCACCTTGTAGTTGCTCTTCACCGGTTTACCGTTTACATGAATGAATCCGGCATCAGCAGCCTGCTGAATGCGGTTGCGGCTCTGGTAAGCCATCTTATCAGCCAGATACTTGTCTATGCGGACAGGATCCTGGTTGGCATCCACCTGCACCTTCCAGTGCTCGTAGAGGTCATCGCCTCCTTCGCCAGCCGGAACAGCTCCCTCTCCCTCCATCTGGAGTTCATCATCAAGTTCATCCAAATCTCCTGCATCATCAAAACCGAAGTCATCCTCTACAGGAGCATATACCTTATTATATATATAATCTAAAAATATCATTCGTATTACTATTGAATTCTTCACTCATCGTTCTTCACTTTTCATTTCTCCTACTCCACCACCTCTTTCTGCTGGTGTTCGTGTGTAGCAGGGGCTGTTTCTGTAGATTCAGTTCCCGGAACCACCTCGAAGTTATCTTCGGTGCTTTCAGTACCATCACCTTCTCCCTCCATCACATCATCGTTCTCGTGATAGACAGGATCCACCATATCGAAGGAGTCGGTAGTGTCGCGCTGACCATTACCTACCTGAATGATGAGCACATCATCGATAGAAACCTTATCGCCAGCCACCACATGCCTGCCCTTAACGAGAATACCATAAACCCAGTCTTCCTCGCCAGGTATGTATTCCGGTGAACCCAGCTTGAATCCCATGGCGGTCAACTTAGCCATCGCCTCTCTCAGAGAACTGTTGTCGATGACATCAGGAATGGTGATGCGAGGAGAATGGTTGGAGTTGATCGTGACATAGATGATATGTCCCGACTTTACCACCTCTCCGAACACCGGCGTCTGCTCCAGGATACAATCGGCAGGGAGCGAACGAACATATCCGGTATCCGAAACCACAATTTCCAATCCGGCATCATCAAGGATGCGGGTGGCATCATTGATATTCTTGTATCTGATATCCGGCACACGGATGGCCTCACCATGATGGGTGTAGATATCGATGCCGAACTTGACACCGACGCAGAGCAAAACCAGCACCAGGAACATGGCGCCCAGGTTGCCCCAGAGATACTTACTCTTAAACTTATTTATAAACTCAGATGAAGTCATTCTTTCTTTTTTGGTGCAAAGATAGGAATAATCGAAGACAATACAAAATAAAACGCCAAGTTTTTGCGTTTCATCACAATATAAAAAGTCATAAAAACACAAAAAGCAGCAAAGAATCTCTCCTTGCTGCTTTTAATGTCATCGTCGAAGACGAATTTCCCTATCGGAAATTACTTTCCGTGGTGCTCGTCAGAAACAGTTAACTTCTTGCGGCCATGAGCACGGCGAGAAGCCAATACGCGACGACCATTCTTTGTTGCCATACGCTCACGGAAACCATGCTTGTTCACGCGACGACGATTGTGAGGCTGAAATGTTCTTTTCATTTTTCTTATTTATTTTTTAATTAATATTCTTCACAAAAGAGCAAAATACGCCCTTTTTGGGCTGCAAAATTACGCATAATTTCTCAAATAACCAAGAAAACTACCAAATTTAGCTTAAATATTTATGTTTTTTTCGATTTTCCCTTTGTTTTTTCATCATTTTGCCGTAACTTTGCACCCGATTACGAGAATAATAATAACATTCAAGATAAAACAAGAAATGATTAATTCACAGGAAATTAAGATTGGAACTTGCATCCGCATGGATGGCAAAGTATGGGTTTGTATCGACTTTCAGCACAGAAAGCCAGGTAAAGGTAACACTGTAATGAACACTAAGTTGAAGAATGTTGCTGACGGCCGCGTGCTGGAGCGTACATTCCAGGTTGGTTTCAAATTGGAGGATGTTCGCGTTGAGCGTCGTCCTTATCAGTACCTCTACGAGGACGCTACTGGTTGCATCTTCATGAACCAGGAGACTTTCGAGCAGGTGCCTATCGCTAAGGAGAACGTTACTGGCGGTCAGTATATGAAGGAGGGTGACGTAGTTGAGGTTGTTACTGATACTACAGACGGTACTATCCTCTTGGCTGAAATGCCAGCAAAGACTACCCTGAAGATCACTCACTCTGAGCCAGGTGTAAAGGGTAACACTGCTACCAACGCTACCAAGCCAGCTACTCTCGAGACTGGTGCTGAGGTTCGCGTTCCTTTGTTCGTTAACGAGGGCGAGACCATCCAGGTTGATACTCGTGACGGCAGCTACCTCGGTCGTGTAAGCGAGTAATCCGTCTTTCAACAAGAAGATTACGCTCTTATCGAGCAAACTTAACCCTTAATAGTAAGAAGAATGAAATATTCCATCATAGTACCAGTATTCAACCGTCCTGACGAAGTGGACGAACTGTTAGAGAGCCTTACCCATCAGACGGAGAAGGACTTCGAGGTTGTCATCGTAGAGGATGGCTCACAGACTCCCTGCGAGGAAGTGTGCAAGCGATACGAAAACCTGATGGATATACATTATTACTATAAGGAGAACTCTGGTCCGGGTCAGAGTCGCAACTATGGTGCCGAGCGTGCCAAGGGCGAGTATCTGCTGATACTCGACAGCGACGTAGTCTTGCCAGAGGGCTATCTGAAGGCTGTAAGTGATGAGTTGAGCCGTGAACCTGCCGATGCTTTCGGCGGACCAGACAAGGCACACTCATCATTTACAGATACTCAGAAAGCCATTTCTTATTCCATGACTTCTTTCTTCACCACCGGTGGTATCCGTGGCGGAAAGAAGAAGATGGATAAGTTCTACCCTCGTTCATTCAACATGGGCATCCGCAGGGATGTTTATCTCAAGTTGAATGGCTTTTCAAACATGCGTTTTGGTGAGGACATCGATTTCTCCATCCGTATCTTCAAGGCAGGCTGCCGTTGCCGTCTGTTCCCTGAAGCATGGGTATGGCATAAGCGCCGCACCGATTTCCGCAAATTCTGGCGACAGGTATATAACAGCGGTATCGCCCGCATCAACCTCTACAAGAAATATCCCGAGAGCCTCAAGCTCGTACATCTCCTGCCGATGGTCTTCACCGTGGGCGTGATAGGTACGCTCCTTCTGCTCTTCTTCGGTTTCTTGCCGTATATGCTGGGCACCGTCCACGTATTCCCTACCCTGGGCAATGCGATGGCAGCATTGGGCTGCATCGGCCTACTTGGCATCATTCTCTATATCATTGCGCTGTTCATCGACAGCAGCAGGGAGAATCACAGTGTGAAGATTGGCGTGCTGAGCATCCGTGCCGCCTTCACCCAACTGATGGGTTACGGCTGCGGATTCCTTTCAGCCTGGTGGAAGAGATGCCTGCTCGGACAAAGCGAATTCAGCGCATACAACAAGACTTTCTATAAATAGATCACACTATGAGTGAGAAGCTTTCTATTTCGCAATGGGCAGAGGAAGACAAACCTCGTGAAAAACTGGAGCGACTAGGAGCATCAGCACTATCCAATGCCGAACTGCTAGCCATATTAATAGGTTCCGGCTCTCAAGACGAGAGCGCAGTAGATTTGATGAAACACATCATGAAAGACTGCGACAACAATCTCAATACTCTCGGCAAGATGACAATCAAGGAACTCACCCGCTACAAAGGTATGGGACCTGCGAAAGCAATTACCGTGCTTGCAGCCTGTGAGCTGGGGAAGCGTCGTGCCCTTGACAAGATAGGCTATCGCCCGGATTTGGGTTCTTCTCTCGCCATCTACAACTATATGCTCCCCAAGATGCAGGATCTCAATACCGAGGAAGCATGGGTATTGATGATGAACCAGAATTTCAAGCTCATCAAGGCTTCCTGTATCTCGCACGGAGGCATTACGGAAACTGCCGTGGATATCCGACTGCTCATCAAGGAAGCCGTACTCAACAACGCCACCATCATCGCCTTCTGTCACAACCATCCGAGCAACAGTCCGCTCCCCAGCAAGGCAGACGACCAGCTTACCCTTCAGATTCAGAAAGCCTGCGAAATCATGCGCATCTTCTTCATGGACCACGTCATCATCACCGACGGAGCCTTTTATTCCTATCACGATAAAGGGAAATTATAGACTTTTTCCGGTATTATTAAGCAGGCACGAAGAAAAAAGTGTCTTTTCGTTTTGTATTGTCCCCATTTTGCAGTATCTTTGTAGGCAAAAACAAAGATTATTATGACACAAGAAGAAAAGACAAAGATAGAAGAAAAGATCGTAGATGTTCTCAAGACCGTTTACGACCCTGAAATACCTGTGAATATCTGGGACCTCGGCATGATTTACAAGATAGACGTAAAAGACGATGCTACCGTAGATCTTGACATGACCTTCACTGCCCCATCCTGCCCTGCTGCCGACTTCATCCTTGAGGATGTGCGCACCAAGGTGGACAGCGTGGAAGGCGTAAAATCTGCCAACGTCAACCTCGTATTCGAACCAGCCTGGGATCAGAGCATGATGAGCGAGGAAGCTCGTGTAGAACTCGGTTTTGAATAAAAAAGAATCGCTTATGAAAAATGTATATTTCCTCTCTGATGCGCATCTCGGCTCGTGGGCAATCCCACACGGCAGAATGCAGGAACGCAGACTCGTACGTTTCCTCGACAGCATCAAGCACAAGGCTGCAGCCATCTATCTGCTGGGCGATATGTTTGATTTCTGGAACGAGTATAAATATGTGGTACCGAAAGGCTACACCCGATTCCTGGGTAAGCTCTCGGAGTTGACGGATATGGGAGTGGAAGTACATTTCTTCACCGGCAACCACGACTTATGGACATACGGCTACCTGGAAGAAGAGTGCGGACTGATCGTTCACCATAAACCACAGACCGTGGAAATTTACGACAAGGTGTTCTTCCTTGCCCATGGTGACGGACTGGGTGACCCGGACAAGAAGTTCAAGCTCCTGAAGGCGATGTTCCACAACCGCACCTGCCAACGGCTGCTGAATGCCATACATCCACGCTGGGGATTGTCTTTGGGACTGAACTGGGCGAAGCATAGCCGTCTGAAACGTGCCGATGGCAAGGAAGAGCCTTATATGGGCGAAAAGAAAGAATTCCTGGTACGCTTTGCCAAACAGTACATGCAAAGTCACAAGGATATAGACTACTTCATGTTCGGACACCGCCACATAGAGCTGGACCTGATGCTGAGCAAGAAGACCCGCCTGATGATTCTGGGCGACTGGATATGGCAGTTCACCTATGCCGTATTCGATGGCGAACACATGTTTATGGAAGAATATGTGGAAGGCGAGAGCCAACCATAACAATCAATAAGCTACAAGAATAAAGGG
Source organism: Prevotella sp. AM34-19LB (assembly GCF_003468525.1). Classification (NCBI taxonomy): domain Bacteria; kingdom Pseudomonadati; phylum Bacteroidota; class Bacteroidia; order Bacteroidales; family Prevotellaceae; genus Prevotella; species Prevotella sp. AM34-19LB. The sequence goes on from NZ_QSIG01000016.1 coordinate 62,278, forward strand.
CAGCCCGATTTGGACTGCCCTTTATTCTTATCACACGAATCTTATAGTTCTATTGTAATCTTGTTTTATTCCTATCGCTGGATTCTTCCTCCCGAAGAAGTCATATTACTGATGATTTCCTCTTCAGATACCAGATTCTGATCGCCCGGAATCGTATTCTTGATGGCACTTGCCGATAGAGAGAAATCCAGGCAATACTGGTTCTCATCGCCCCACTTCTGGTGAGCGTGGATATAGGCAGCAATGAAGGCATCGCCTACACCCATCGGATCAACGATAGGCTGTATGTCGTAGATTCTCGTTGTATAGAGCTGATCCTCTACTGCATCATAGAGCAGACCGCTCAAGGTATGATGGCTGCTGGCAATCTGGTTTCTTACAGCCATCACCATCTTCTTGCATTTAGGGAAGAGACGGTGCATCTTGCGGAAATACGACAGATAAGCCTCCCTGTCTATTACATAATTCTCATCCAAAGCCTCGAAAGGAATATGAGGCACTCCACTGGCTACCTCCCACTCATTCTGATCACCGAAGATGATGTCGCTATACTGCATCATCTGGAAGAGCACATCGTGAGGTTCCAGACCATATCCCCAGAGATTCTTGCGATAGTTGATATCGCAGGCGATGGTCAGCCCATCAGCAACCGCCAGCTTGATGGCATCCATGGTAGATTCCATCGCATCACGACTGATGGCGCAGGTAATACCTGAGCAATGGAATACGGCAGCATCAGCCAGTACCTGATCCCATTTTACCATACCACGCTTCAAGGAATAGAAAGAAGAGTTCTTGCGGTCATAGACTACACGGGAGTTGCGCATCGCCACTGCTTCCTCGAAGTAATAGGTACCGAGACGATCGCCACCACGCACCACATGAGAAACATTCAAACCAAACTCCCTGAGATGCATCAGCGCAGCTTCACCCATCTCGCCGTATGGCAATCGGGTTACATACTCCACGTTATCGCCCAAATGAGCCAGAGAGATGGCTGCATTTGCCTCGCTGCCACCATAGTTGCCGAACATACGGTGACCTTGGAATAACCGTTGATAACCAGGCTTAGATATTCTAAGCAATATTTCTCCGAAAGTTACAATCTTTGTTTTCATAATTCTCAAAATTTAAGAGATGCTTCCATCCTCATCAGGCAGGAGCCTCATCATGTAATAATGATAAGAAAGAAATAAGGTGAAGACCATCCATTGCTGTCTTTAGTCTTCACCTTATATTATATAGTATTGTGTGGAATTACTTCTTGGAAACCAATTCCATTGTATCGCGAGCGATAACAATCTCCTCATCGGTAGGAACTACAACTACCTTCACCTTGCTGTCATCGGTAGAGATGATAGCTTCCTCACCACGAACCTTGTCATTAACCTCCTTATTGATCTTGATGCCAAGATACTCCAGGTTCTTGCAAGCTTCCTCACGGAGATCGGTCTGGTTCTCACCAACACCAGCTGTGAATACGATAGCGTCAACGCCACCCATAGCTGCTGTGTAAGCACCAATGTACTTCTTGATGCGATATTCGTACATACGGAGAGCCAGCTGAGCCTTCTCGTTACCCTCGTTGGCAGCGTTCTCGATGTCGCGCATATCAGAAGAAATACCTGTGATACCGAGCACACCACTCTTCTTGTTCAGGAAGTCAGCCATCTCCTGTGGCTTCATGTTCAACTTATCCATCAGATAAGTAACAGCAGAAGCATCGATGTCACCACAACGTGAACCCATCATCAAACCAGCCAATGGAGTCAAGCCCATTGAAGTATCCAATACCTTACCATTCAATACAGCAGCTACAGAGCCACCGTTACCGATGTGGCAAGTGATGATCTTAGAGTTGTTCTGGTCGAGACCGAGAATCTCGCAAACACGCTTAGAAACATAGCGGTGAGATGTTCCGTGGAAACCATAACGGCGTACATGATACTTCTCGTACAACTCGTAAGGAATGGCATAGAGATAAGCATAGTCTGGCATTGTGCTGTGGAACGCGTTGTCGAATACGCAAACCTGAGGAGTGCCAGGCATCAATGAATCTACGGCACGGATACCCTTCAGGTGACCTGCGTTGTGAACAGGAGCGAGGTCGCAAAGTTCCTCGATACCATCCTCTACGCTCTGGTCAACGATGACACTCTCCTTGAACTTGTCACCACCCTGCACTACGCGGTGACCTACAGCGTCGATTTCCTTCAAGTCCTTGATGGCGCCGATTTCCGGGTCGAGCAGGCACTTGAACACGAAGTTCACACCTTCCTTGTGGTCAGGCATGTCGTGCATGATCTGCTTCTTCTCGCCATTAGGCAATTTAACCTTGATGAAAGCGTTATCAAGACCGATACGCTCTACACCACCCTGTGCCAATACAGACTCATCGTCCATATTATATAACTTGTACTTGATAGATGAACTACCACAGTTCAGAACCAATACTTTCATAATGTTTAGTTTGTAATGTTATAAATAAAGTTAGTTGATTAAGCCTTCTTTGCATCCTGTGCCTGGCAAGCTGTGATAGCTACCATATAGTAGATGTCATCTACAGAGCAACCACGAGAGAGGTCGTTAACAGGACGAGCGATACCCTGGAGGATAGGACCGATAGCGATGGCACCACCCAGGCGCTGAACGAGCTTGTAGCCGATGTTACCTACCTCGAGGTTTGGAACTACCAATACGTTAGCCTTACCAGCTACCTCAGAATTTGGAGCCTTCTTGGCAGCCACCTCAGGAACGAGGGCAGCATCAGCCTGAAGCTCTCCGTCGAGATGAAGCTCTGGGAACTTCTCCTTAGCGATAGCAACAGCATCCTTTACCTTGTCGATGATATAAACGCTCTTGCCTGTCTCCTTGTTGATAGCATCCTTGGCACTACCCATTGTTGAGAAGCTCAGCATGGCAATCTGAGGATCAGCAATACCAGCTACTGACTGAGCAGTATGAGCTGTTGTATAGGCAATCTGAGCAAGCTGGTCTGCTGTAGGGTTTGGAGTTACAGCAACGTCACCCATTACCACTACGCCATCCTGACCATACTGCTTCTGGTCTGAGATAAGCAACATAGCACCACTTACGCAAGTGATACCTGGAGTACACTTGATAATCTGGAGAGCTGGACGAAGAGTATCGCCAGTTGTGCTCAATGCACCAGAAATCTGACCATCAGCACCCTCTGTCTTGATAATCATGCAACCGAGGTAGAGGTTGTTCTTAGTTACGAGTTCACGAGCCTGCTCTATGGTCATGCCCTTCTTCTTGCGAAGTTCAGCGAGCTTCTCAGCATACTCCTCTGTCTTAGGGTTGTTTTGTGGATCAACGATAGTAGCCTTGTCGATGTTGTTAAGACCCCACTGTGCAGCGAGATTCTTAATGTTGGCAGGGTTACCGATGAGGATGATGTCTGCGAGATCATCAGCCAGAACTTTATCGGCTGCTTTCAATGTACGCTCCTCTTCTGCTTCAGGGAGCACGATGCGCTGCTTGTCAGCTTTAGCGCGAGCTACGATTTGCTGTAATAAATCCATTTTATTTCTTTATTTATATAATTTTGTTATCTTCGATAGTAGATTTGTCAATCTAATAAAGAGCTACGGCTTGTTTTTTGCCGTTTTGCCATATCGACTTTGCAAAAGTACATATTTATTTTGAAATAACGCCCATTAATATGTGTAAAAAAAGCTAAAACGGGAGATAATCATTATCGCAAAGGTTTACGTAGTAGGAAAAGTAAAGAATTAAGAGTGAAGAGTGAAGAATTCATGTGCTTTCCTTCTTCACTCTTCGCTCTTATAACATTTCCTGAGTGAGGATGCTTTCCAGTTCCTCGGCAGAGAGTCGGAGCTTGAATTCGCCTTTGATGGCTACGCTGATTCGTCCCGTCTCTTCAGAAACGATAACGGCAATGGCATCACTGCTCTGCGAGATACCCAGGCAGCACGGTGGCGGAGTCCCAGTTCCTTGGGAATATCCAGGTTGTGACTCACGGGGAGGATACAGCCTGCAGCCATGATTCGCTTGTTACTTACCACCATGGCTCCATCGTGAAGAGGCGAATTCTTGAAGAAGATGTTCTCTATCAAGCGCTGGTTGATTTTGGCATCTATCTCCTCGCCAGTATCCATGATATCCTTCAAAGGCACACCTCGCTCTATCACGATGAGGGCACCCACATATTTCTTAGCCATGCTCATGCAGGCAAGCACGATAGGCATGATCGTCTCCTTGTTTGCCTCCTTCTGACTTTCCTTGCTGGAGTGGAAGAAGCGCACCAGCCGGCGCATACTTTTCTGCGAACCAATCTCATAAAGGAATCGGCGGATGTCTTCCTGGAAGATGACAATGAGGGCGATGACTCCCACACTCACCAATTTATCCAGGATAGAACCCAGCAGACGCATTTCGAGTACCTGGCTTACGAAAAGCCAGATCAGTACAAAAAGCATGATGCCCACGAAGATGTTCAATGAGCGGGATTCCTTCATCAGGCGATAGACATAGAAGAGCAGCGAGGCTACCAGGAGTACGTCTAACGCATCTTTGATTCCAAACTCTATCATACGCTGCCCTCCTTCATGGCTTCTACGATTTTCACAGCCTCAGCCGCTTCCTTCACATCGTGTACACGAAGGATGCTGGCTCCCTTCATCAGGGCAATGGTATCAAGCACGGTGGTTCCATTGAGCGATGTTGTGGCATCGCCACCCAGCAGCTTGTAAATCATACTCTTGCGTGAGATACCCACAAGCACAGGAAGTTCCAGTACGTTCAACTTCTCCATCTCATCATAAATCTGATAATTCTGAATGAGATTCTTGCCGAAGCCGAAACCCGGGTCGAGGATGATATCCTTGGCACCCAGATCACGCAACTGCTGTACCTCTCTGGCAAAGCCTTCATCATCGTAGCAAGCGTTGGCTGCACTGACATTAATATATAAGGTACCTTCAGTTCGCCCACCACCCGGAACATTTCAGGATATTCCTCCTGTCTCTGCTCCAGCGGCACATTGGCGATGCCTGTGATTCCACCTTCTGATACATCGTTGATGATATCGGCTCCCCACTCCTCGATACACTTGCGTGCCAAGGTAGGGCGATAGGTATCTACGGAGACGGCAGCATCCGGTTGCTCCCTGCGAACGATGTCGAGAGCAAACTTCAGGCGTCTTCCCTCCTCCTCTTCCGATACTTCATCGGCACCGGGACGGGTGGAGAATGCGCCCACATCAATGATGCTTCCACCTTCTTCTATGATTTGATTAGCTCTCTGAGCTATCTCCATTTCTGTCTGTTTTCTACTGCCAGAGTAGAAGCTGTCGGGCGTAACATTCAGGATGCCCATCACCTGAGGGGTACTCAAATCCATCAAGCGCCCCTTGATATTAATCGTATATTCCATTGGATTATAACTCTTTAAGCCATTTTTCGCCTGGCTTGGTGTAAGTTCAGGCGATAAAACTTAGGCTAAAAATTGAGCAAACTAAAAAGAACAATGCCAAATAGCTCATAATACTACAATTCTTTAAGCCACTTTTCGCCTGACTTTGTATAACTCCAAGCAATAAGAGCAATAACAACAATAGAAGTTATCATAAAAAATAACGCTAAATAACTCATAAATCCTAATATTTTAAAATTCTATTGGCAAAGTATGCACAGACAATTGTTGCAACTGCGCCAAAAACTAATACGGAAATATCACCTGATGAAGCCGTTCCTTGCAAAAACGGCAACACACCTCCAACCCCAGTTCCCGTAAATATCAACTGGGATAGATTATAGAAATAGCCTGCCAGCTTTTCCTTCCTCACTTTCGTTTTATCTTTTTCATCTCTACTACCCATAAAAAGCCTCGCTTTCCTAAGATATATCGAATATTTCTGCAAAAATAGAAAGAATATTCGAGATTACCATCATTTTTTGGGAAAATTGTTTGTTATGTCCATAATTTAGATTACTTTTGCACTCAAAACAACAGTTATAGACTATGGATATTTCAGAACTCTATCAGATTTACCAAGCGCACCCAGTGATTACCACTGACAGCCGCGACTGCCCAGAGGGCAGCATCTTCCTGGCTTTGAAGGGCGCATCGTTTGATGGCAACAAGTTTGCCGACATGGCTTTGGAGAAAGGCTGTGCCTATGTGATTGTTGATGAAAAAGAGTATGCCAAGGAGGGCGATGAGCGCTATATCCTCGTAGAGGATTGCCTCACCACCTTCAAGGAATTAGCCCGTGAACATCGCCGCCACTTCGATATTCCAGTGGTAGGCATCACCGGCACCAACGGAAAAACTACCACCAAGGAACTCGTCTCTGCCGTTCTCGGCGAGAAGTTCAACGTGATGTTCACCCAGGGTAACTTCAATAACGACGTAGGCGTACCAAAGACCCTTTTCCGTCTCTCTCCGGAAAACGAGATTGCCGTTGTAGAAATGGGCGCTTCCCATCCAGACGACATCCGAAAGCTCGTGGAATACGTGGAGCCAACCTGCGGTATGATTACCAATGTGGGCCGTGCCCACCTGCAGGGATTCGGAAGCTTCGAAGGCGTGAAGAAGACCAAGGGGGAACTCTATGATTACCTCGCAGCCAACGATGCCCTCGTCTTCATCAACGCAGATAACGAGCATCTGATGCAGATGGCTGAGCAGCGCAACATCAACCGCCTCATCACCTACGGCAAGGATGAGAACTGCGATGTATGGGGAGAAGTCATCTCCTGTGCTCCTTTCCTGAAGTTCCGCTGGCGCACAGAGAGTTTCGACTGGCATGAGGTTCAGACCCATCTCATCGGCTCTTACAACATAGACAACATGCTTGCAGCCATCACCATCGGTCTTCATTTCGATGTAAAGCCTCAGCAGATTGACCATGCCCTGGAGAATTACATCCCGAGCAACAACCGTTCGCAGTTGGAAGAGACGGCACACAACAAGCTGGTGGTAGATGCCTACAATGCCAATCCATCGAGCATGGCAGCCGCCATTGAAAACTTCCGCGTGATGGATGTGCCTCATAAGATGGCGATTCTCGGACAGATGGGCGAGCTCGGCGAAGTGAGCCACGAGGAGCACCAGAAGGTAGTAGATCAGTTGCAGGCAGCCGGTCTGGAGAATGTATGGCTGGTAGGCGATGAGTTCAAGGATATTCCATGCAGCTACCGCAAGTTCCAGAATGTAGAGGAAGTGAAGGAAGCGCTCAAGGAGAACCAGCCTCACGACCATTACATCCTCATCAAGGGCAGCAATAGCGTGAAACTCTTCCAGCTTCCGGAGTTGTTATAAGAAGAACTTTCAGAATGAATAAAATATAAAAGCAAAAAAGCCTTGCGGGATTCCGCAAGGCTTTTT